>JBKPPX010000371.1:0-9683 GCA_046733815.1 Thermoproteota archaeon
AAATAAATGACTACCGATCAGCAAAATAGATCTATGAGTGTAGAGAAAGCCAGCTCAATTATTATCAAACCCTATATTACTGAGAAAACATTCAACTTGATTGAAAAGGAAAATAAGTTGACTTTCATAGTAGCAGAAAAAGCTAGCAAAATCCAAATCGTACAAGCATTGCAAATTCTGTACGAATCACAAGCAAGCGAAGTAAATACAGCGAGAACAATACAAGGTAAAAAAGCGTTTATCAAAATTAAGGCTCCTGAAGGTGCTCGGGAACTTGCGACAAAGATGGGACTGGTATAGAAATGCTGTTATTATTTCTCGTTAGATTTAAAAGTAGTATTAAATGATGGTGTCATGATATAATTGGTTCGTGAATTTAAATTCAAGGGTTATTCAGCTGAACAATTACAATCATTATCCGTGGAATCTCTTTTGCCATTATTAAATTCCAGGCAGCGTAGGTCGTTGGACAAGAGAGTAGGCAAATACATGAGTGATGAAAAACGTAAGTTACGTGAGGAAATAAAACTTCTTAGAGAAGGCAAGCTTAAAGGTCAATTAAAAACTCATGTAAGAGATATGATAATTCTTCCAGATATGATTGGTCTCTCTATCAGCGTACATAACGGTAAAGAATTTTCTCCTATTCATATAAGACCTGAGATGATAGGACACTATTTAGGCGAGTATGCTATCACAAATAAAAGAGTTCAGCATGGAAGTCCCGGCGTAGGATCATCTAGATCCAGTTTGTATGTACCATTAAAGTGATATATTTATGCCGAATTACTCCTATGCCTTTCAAAACTTTGATAAGACAAAACATGTGAGGGCTGCGATCAGAGAAAAAGACGTTTCTCACAAACATTCTCGTGAAGTAGCTGTTGCAGTAAAGGGAATGTCAATTGAAAAAGCAAGAGATTTTTTGAACAATGTTATTGCAAAAAAGATTGCAGTCCCGTATCGAAGATATAACAATGAAGTTGCACATCGTTCCAATATTCGTGACGGTTTTTTTGCGGGAAGGTTCCCGCAAAAAACAGCCAAAGAATTTTTGAAGCTTCTTGATAATTTGGAAACAAATGCAGAGTATAAAGGCATGGATCTGGACCGATTAAGGATCATTAGTGCAGTAGTTCATAAAGGAACAAAACTTGAAAGATTTACACCTCGCGCCATGGGAAGAGCAAGTCCAAAGTTCGACACTCTGATTCATATTGAATTAGTCGCTCAGGAGAGTAGATCGGAACAATGAGCGCTGTAAAAAATGTAATGAAGAATAATTATAGGAATATGGAACTTAACGAATATCTTGCCACAAATCTAAAAGATGCAGGATATGGCGGTGTCGATGTACAAAAGACACCCATCGGAACTAGGATTACACTTTATGTTACAAGGCCGGGCCTAGTGATTGGTAGAAAAGGTACAGGTATCAAGGATCTAACCTCTAGACTTGAACAAAATTTTGGCTTGACAAATCCTCAGATTTCTGTTTTAGAAGTACCTGTTCCTGAACTGAATCCAAAAATAATGAGCAATAGAATAGGACAACTGATTGAACGAGGTACAGCGTTTAGACGAGCTTCACTTTGGACAATCAACACCATTATGAATGCTGGCGCCTTGGGGGTAGAGGTTTCCGTTGCAGGTAAACTAAGGAGCGAGCGGGCTCATTTTGAAAAACACTCTGCAGGAATAATTCCAAAAAGTGGAGATATTGCTGAAAGAGTGGTGAAGGTAGGGGTTACTCATGTCTTAACAAAAATGGGACTAATGGGAATACAGTTGAAAATTGCACTGAAAGATGAAGTTCCACAAGAATTTGAACATTCTAGTGAATCAACGACGAATACTAAACAACAAGATGTGGATTCTCAAGAGCCTATCACCAATGACTCAACATTATCCAAACATACAACTAATGCTCCATCGGCAAACTCTTCAGCACAAGAACAGACAGCAGTAGTGAACGGGGGAACTGCTAATGGCCAGGCTTAAATTAAGAACACTCCATGAAATGAACGATACTGATTTGAGAGATAAGTTATCTGACCTGAAGGCTGATCTTGCTAAACTCAGATCTGAAGGTGCGAAGGGTACCCTCAAAAAGCGAACTGGAGACATTCGATGGGTGCGTAGAGACATAGCTCGTATAATGACGCTACTCAATGAAAGAAAGGAGAATCCAAAATGATTAATGCAGATAATATTATAGCCCATGAATTGGTAGGACTTGACGTGGAGATAACTAAAAAAGATTACGTTGTTGGTTCAAAGTTGTACGGCAAAATCGTATTCGAAACAAAGAACATGATCATTCTTAAAACACCATTTGGAATCAGAGGGGTGCCAAAGGCGATAATTAAAAAGGCCAGATTTTTTCTATCGGAGGGCGGTTGCTTTATAAGTGGTATCTCCTTGATAGGAAGACCTGAGGATCGTATATCACGAATCTCCGAGTTGAAAAAAAATGGTTAGAAATATTGGGATCTCAGTCAATCCTCCTAGGAAGTCATGTAACGACAAGTTATGCCCATTTCATGGGACATTATCAGTAAGAGGAAAATTATTTACAGGAACAATACTCAGTTCTAAAGCAAGTAAGATGGTGGTAGTAGCCAGAGAGTATCTTCGCCCTGTTTCAAAGTACAAGAGATACGAAAGAAGTATGTCGAAAATGCACGCATATCTGCCAGATTGTATTAGTGTTCAAGAAGGTGAAGAAGTCTTAATTGCTGAATGCAGGCCTTTATCAAAGACAGTCTCGTTTGTTGTAATCGAGGTGAGCAATAAGAATGGCAGCTAAAACAAGGGCCGTTTCGGCAAAAGGAGTTGCAGAATTCCGTCCGTATATTACAAAAGCATTACCAATAACCGCTGAATTAAACTGTGTCGATAATACCGGCGCCAAGGTACTGCGAATTGCACAGGTTACACGATATAAGGGAAGGCACTCGAGACTACCCTCAGCAGCTGTCGGAGACTTTGTTACAGTCACAGTCAAGAAGGGACCGTCTGAACTTAGAAAGCAAATTTTTGGAGCAGTCATTGTGAGGCAGAAATACCCGATAAGGCGATTAAATGGAGTACGCGTAACATTTGAAGATAATGCAGCGGTTCTTGTCACGCCTGAAGGCGAGATTAAAGGAACTGATATAAAAGGGCCAGTTGCTGCAGAAGCAGCAGAGAAATGGCCAAGAATTGCCAATCTTGCGTCGTTAATAATTTAAGAGAAAGATGAGAAAAATGGTGAGTATAAATCCAAAAATGTTACACGTTCCGAAACATGTTAGGGATGCTATGATTTGTTCTTCTCTTGCAGATAATCTTCGCGAACAGTACACCAGGAAAAGCGTGCGTGTAAAAAAGGGCGACAATGTTAGAGTCATGAGAGGAGAATATAGTGGAATCGAAGGAAAAATAGAAAAAGTCAATACCCAGAGAGGAACCTTAGCAATTGAGGGAGTACAACGGGAAAAAGTTCGCGGTGGTAATGTAAAAGTCCAGATACATGCATCTAATGTTCAGATAATTGGACTAAACTTAGAAGATAAGTTAAGAGAAAACAGACTGCACGATAACAAAAGTACAGAAAAAGTAAAATTGAACAATAAGAAGCCAAAAAAAATATTATCAAGAAATAAAAAAAGTGACAAAAAGGAGCAAGGTTGAAAAATGGGTAAAATGGGAGGAGATACACGAGTGAAACGACAGATGGCTCCAGTATTTTGGGATATCAGAAGGAAAGGAAGCCAATTCGTATTAAGTGTAAAATCTGGTTCTCATTCAAAGGACAGAGCGTATTCCCTGGGGATCATTCTCAGAGACATATTAAAATTGGCAGATACAATGCACGAAGCAGAACAGATTCTTAATACCAGGAAAGTGAAAGTTGACGGAATTACAGTAAAAGACAGCAACCTTGCAGTAGGTTTAATGGATGTGGTAGAACTTATTCCGACAGGTCAATCATACCGTTTTGTTCCAAAGGATTCTGAATTATTAGTGCCTCTCAGTATTAGTGAAGAGGAGAAGACTCAAAAATTAGTTAAAGTTACAAATAAGACAACGATAAAAGAAAACAAAATTCAATACAGTTTTCATGATGGAAAAACTCTGATTAGCGATCAAAAGTTGATGGTTGGCGACAGCTGCCTTCTACAAATTCCTGACACTAAAATTTCTAACCATATTAAATTTGCAAAAGGCTGCATTGTATTAGTGACAAGAGGGGAGAACGCAGGAAACATTGGAAAAGTTGACGATATCAAAGATGGGATATTTTCTCTGCCAAAAAGAGTATTGATATCATTCTCTGATAGGTCAGTCGAACTACCGGTCCAGTTAGTCATGGCAATTGGCGATGAAAGACCAATAATTAAGGTGAGCTGATTTATGAGTCAACAACAAATTAAAGATCCCGATCCAATGAAAAAAATCAGTGTAAGTAAAGTGGTAATAAATATTGGTGTTGGAAAATCTGGTGAACCGATAGAAAAGGCTAAACATGCTTTACATGAGTTAACTGGCCAGCGGCCCAGCGTGCGCGGAGCCAAAGAAACTATAAGAGATTTTGGCATACATAAGGGAGAACCGATTGGCGCAATGGTAACACTTCGTAGACAACAGGCTAGTGAATTTCTAAAACGCATTATAGCCGCGAAAAGCAATATTTTAAAATTTTCATCGTTTGACAACTATGGAAATATTTCTGTGGGGATCCATGAACATATCGATATCCCAGGCACTAAATATAATCCGGAAATAGGGATTTTTGGAATGGATGTTAGCTTATCTTTAACCCGGCCTGGTTACAGAATAGCAAAAAAAAGAGATAGGCGAAAAATAGGCAGGGCTCATAGAATTACTAAAGACGAAGCAATAAAATATTTCCAGCAACAATTTGGAGTTGAAATAGCATAATGCCTAAACCACGAGAATACGCTCAAACCGGAAGAAAACAACTCGCTCATGGCAAAGGAACACGTTGGTGTAAAAGGTGCGGTAATTACACTGGGCTTATTCAAAAATATAATATAATGTTATGTAGACAGTGCTTTAGAGATGTTGCTGCAAGTTTAGGTTTTAATAAATACGAGTAATGGATAGATTATAGAATATGCCAGCATTAAATGTCTTATCAAATCTCTTTACAACTCTTTATAATAATGAGAGTCGGAGAAAAAAAGAGTGTATCGTAATTCCAGCGTCGCGATTTGCGAGCGAAATTCTACGTACCATGCAAAAACATCGGTATATCGGAGAATTTGAACAAATCGACGATGACAGAATGGGAAAATTCAGGATCCAGTTACTAGCCAAAATCAATAAATGTGGAATAATAACACCGCGTTTTAGTGTAAAAAACAATGGATATTTAACATGGGAGAGACAATATCTTCCAGCATATAGTATGGGAATTTTACTTGTATCGACAAGCAATGGAATAATGTCGCATCACGAGGCACAAAATCAAGGTTTTGGAGGAGTTCTTGTTGGATACGTTTACTGATGGAGTTATTATTGGCGATATAGAAGTACCAGAGAAAGTTACTGCGACTAAGGAAAAAAACGTATTAGTAATAAAAGGTAGATACGGCATAGTGAAAAAGGATTTTACAAAACTACCAGCATATATTGATATAGAAGAAAACAAAATCCGTATAAAACCCTATGGAAGAAGAAAAAAAGACCTCGCTATTACAAATACTGCCAAAAGTATCATTAGTAATATGATTAAGGGAGTAGAAGAAGGGTTTACTTATAAGCTAAAGATAGTATTCGCTCATTTTCCGATATCTGTCAAGATTAAGGGAAAAGAGATCCATGTAGAAAATTTTTTTGGAGAAAGGTCGGCTAGAGTTTCTAAAATTATTGGTGAAGATACAAAGGTAAACGTTTCAGCAGAGGACGTATTAGTTCAGGGACCTAGTCTAGAACATGTTTCCCAGACAGCTGCTAATATCGAATCTTCTACAAAGATAAAAAACAAAGATCAAAGGGTATTTCTCGATGGCTTATATATTTATGCACGTGAGGAAGGATTAAAGTGAAGGTTAGTTGAAACAAAATCTTTTATCTTTTATTATTTCCTATTCTATATCTGCTATATAGAATTACAAAAATTATAAAGCTAGGAGGCTATAGCTACATAGATAACTAACGAAAAAGACCGAAGTAAACATTTATTTTGTGCTTAATTTTGCTTTATAGTGCGCCGCTGTAGCTCAGCATGGTAGAGCAAATTCATAGCATGTTATTTTGCTAGGAAGCTTATCTGGCTGTTAACCAGTGGGTCATCAGTTCGAGTCTGATCAGCGGCGCTCTTTTTAATGCAATAACAAAGCCATTACACTTTCTGTAAGACAACAATAAACAACTAATTTTCAGCACTCATGGAATTAAGTTGCAATTTGTGTGATTATGATAAAGAGAAATCAAAGGATCAGCCTCAAAAATTGATCAGATAGAGAGAATACTTATCTCAAAATAATTTATCAGAAAGTGATTATATCTAATGAAATAGCATCAGCGAGCAAATCAAGATGTTTATTTGCAACTATGTAACCATTTTTTATCTCGTTTGGAGAGATCCATCTATTTGACGATGTAAATAGTCTTTCTTTTCGCATACGTGTTTCAAGTTCTTCCACATCTATCTCCCTTTCTTCAAATTGTTCTGTATCTGTATACTTTATTGAAAGTAATATCTTCTTAATTAGTACTCTCCGCCCATATCTCTGTGAGTAATCTCGAGCGTTCTCATCTATTTCAATTAGCTTGATTTTTATCTGAACCTTGTTTAAGGCATCCCTGCTAGTGAGCAGCCGATCATCGACGAACCTGTCATAGCTCATACACAAATGTAGCTCAGCTATCGAAGTATATTAATCAAGCCACTCATTCAGTATTTCTTGTATCTGAGGCCGGTTCAAAATCATAATAGGTCGAACCGTCTTGAGTAACCCCACATTTAGTCATTTTTACTCGCATTCCTTCATATAACATTTCACCTGAAATAGAACCAATGACTCTAATGCCGTCTAAATCAACAACACCAAATGTCCCTCTGTTTTTGACATGCGAAGTAGTGAATTCAATAACAGTGCCGGCTGTTTGAAACTTCTTTAATTCCGTTATTTCAAAGCAAATAGAGCAAAAATAAGAAGGAGGCCATATTTTTTTATTACATGAATTACAGAAAGGTGTCATGAATTGACCTTTGACAAGATAATCTAAGAATCCTTTTAATTTGATCAGACACCTAATACTATTACAGTTGAAGATGTTCCCGCTGCGGCTAGATTGTGAACTAAACCTATCTGACATCTCTCTACTTGTCTTTTATCAGCCTTTCCTGAAAGCTGTGCGGCTATTTCAGCAGTTTGGGCTACGCCTGTTGCACCAACTGGATGACCACATCCTAGTATTCCTCCACGAGGATTAATAGCAACCTCTTTCTGGTTGACAAATTTTCCACCTTCTCCCTTGGCAACAAAACCTAAGTCTTCATATGCTAAAATTTCTAGAATAGTAAAAGCATCATGTAATTCTGCAACATCAACCTGATTCGAAGTAACCTTAGCCATGTCATATGCTGCTTTTGCTGCGATTCTAGCAGTTTCCATTCCACAAAGATCTTCAGTCGCCTTGCTAAAACTAGCAGAATTTGTTTGTTGTCCAATTCCTTTTATCCAAACAGGAGTCTCTGTCAGTTTTTTGGCTTGATCTTCTGCCATTAGCAGTACTGCTGAAGATCCCTCGCATGAAACTGAACAGTCCAATAACTTTAGCGGGGTCACAATACTTTTAGAGTGCATCACATCTTCTAAAGTTACTGCTTCATTGAATAATGCATTCGGATTTTTCTTGGCGTTCATATGATTTTTCACAGCTATCATAGCCATCTGTTCTTCTGTTGTACCATAACGACGCATATGGGCTTTAGCAAAAAGTGCTGCCCAATGTACCGGATATCCAAATGATCCCCGTGTTATATCCCAAGTTAGTCTGTTTCCCGGACTGTCGGCTTTTTCAGCACCAACAACCAGAGCGGAATCACACAGACCTGCCGATATACAACAAAAGGCTGAAACTACTGCATTTGTTCCAGAATTGCAAAGATTATTTATTCGATATGAAATTTTAGGCTTGATACCAAGGAGATCGCAGAGTATGCTTGAACTGTACTGCTCTGCAGAGCAACTTGAAAAAAGTAGCGCATCTATATTATTCTTGTATATTGTATCGGCTTTCAAAATGTCAATACAAGGCTGGCATGCTAATTCAAATAGAGATAAGTTTGAATCCTTTGAAAATCTTCTGCTTTGAGAAGAGATTATGGCCACGTTGCGCAAATCAGAATGTTGAGAGCATTGTCCTAATTGAACTTTCTGCGTCACTTACAGGATTAATTTGGATTATCGGCAACGTTATACCACATGATAAAAATCGTCGTAATGATTTGATACAGTCTTCACCGGTTCCCGAAATAGTTAAAGAATCTAGCATCTTATCTGATACCATCTTTGCTGCTGCATCTAATCCGTCCGATCTATACTTTGCAATAATATTATTTACCTCTTCCATATATCCAGTTTCCGATAAGAATTTGTTATAATATCTTCCTACACATATATAAAATGCAAGTGTTTTAGCAGCCCGTTCTCTTGCCTTTTGTGGATGCTTGTTAGAAATGGCTCCTATAAAAACACACGCAATTTCAAATTCTTTGCTTTGGTTATCAATTGTCGATTTTATGAGTGAAACTGTTTCTCTCAACTCATCTATTGGTCGAAGGTAAAGCAAGATCCCATCTGCTAATTCTGTTGCCAAGGATATCATTTTCTTATTAACTGCTGCCATGAAGATGGGTATGTTATGTCGTTGCGGTTTGTAAAGTAACTTGAAATTCTTTACACTGAAAAATTTGCCTTTGTAGTTTACTTCCTCTGCTTTCATCATTAGTTTTAAGCATTCCATGTATTCTCGCATCCTAGTAAGAGGTTGTTGGAATTTCAGACCATGCCAATTTTCGACTATGGCTGGTGTACTTGCGCCAAGGCCTATGATCGACCTATTTTTTGAAAGAAAATCTAATGTTGTTGCAGCCATGGCTACTGTTGCGGGTGTTCTCGCGTATATGCTAATTATCGCGGTACCCAATTTTACCTGCTGAGTGTTTTGAGATAACGCGCCTAATGACGTAAAGGCTTCACGCCCCCACGATTCAGGAATCCATATGGAATCTACATTGGATTTTTTGTCTGCTAACATAGAGCATAACAGGACATCATTCATTGATAGCAAGCTACCCAGATTATAGGCTATCCTATAATCTACCATCTTTCCATGCCAGCTACCTGGAGTTCTTTTCCTGCCTCCTCAATATCCTTATGTGAATCGATGGATCTCCAGAAGGAGTTCTCATATCTTATCGCTTTTAATTTCTTTTCTTTTGCCATAATAGGCAATGCAGTAACTTCGATATTGCCATTTTCAGGCAAATATTTAAATACCTCGTTTGTAAAAAAATAAATTCCTGCGTTAATCCATCTATCCTTTATTTGCGGTTTTTCGACGAATCCCAAAACATCTAAATTCTTATCTAACTCTACTACACCAAAAGGGCTCCGTAAAGGAACTAGCGCCAAGGTGGCAGATTGGCCATTATTCAATCT
>JBKPPX010000372.1:0-5326 GCA_046733815.1 Thermoproteota archaeon
GATGCAGATAACTTGTAATTAATCATATCGATCTTTGTGTTCCTTATCGTCATCCTATAGAACATCCACTTCAAAATTATTACCAATACCTTTTTCTATGAAGAATAAGAAGGTCGTCTCAAAGAATTAACTTGCTGAGAAAGATTAGTATTTGTAATTCAACGGAACACTGCATAAGGATAACTTCTGAAGATGGATTTACAAGTCAAAAATTGTTCTCATTATGTAAAATCGTCTCAGTAGCCCTTTTGGTTATGGGCAATGCTTTGCTCTTGCCATCCTTATATGTAGACGCTTCTGCTCAGCAAGTCGGCACTACTAGTTTCCAAATTACTCATGGAATTGCAAGTGGAGATGTTACAGACCATAGCGCAATAATCTGGTCACGTGTAAACGATCAACTAGCGCAAATGAATGTCCAATATGATACTAACGCAAATTTTACTAATCCTCTTAGCAAGACTGCCCAAGCTAACTCAACTACAGACTTTACAGCACATGCAAAACTTGATCGTCTGAAACCAGATACTCAATATTACTATAGAGTATGGTTCACACGCTCAAATATTGACAACAATACTAATAGTGAGACCAGTAGCGATTTATCAGCGATCCCTGATATTGCTAAGCAAGTTGAAATTGGAACATTTAGGACAGCTCCAAGTTCCAATATGACCAGTAATAGTAGTACTATTAGTTTTATTTGGGGTGCAGATCTGGGTGGACAAAATTACTGTAGAAATGCCAATGAGGGAGGCTATTCGATCTTCAAATCTATGCTGTCCCTAAATGCAGACTTCTTCATAGCCAATGGCGATATGATATATGCTGATGGGGCGTGTCCTGCACAGGGGCCCATTTTTAATAACAGTACTAATAATCAAACCATCAGCTGGACAAACATTCCTGGCGATTTTAAATCGTTAGTGGATCCTTCAGTTGATTGGAATAACGTCACTGAAGTCAGATCTTTATTTTTGGAGCATTGGAAATATAACAGAAACGATACGTATTTCAAAGAATTTCTAAGGAATGTTTCAATGTATTCCCAATGGGATGATCACGAGATAATAAATGATTTTGGATCTAAATGGCCTTATTGGAACTTGTTTAGTATTGATAGAGAAGGATATCCAAATATAGTTAAGGAGGGTACAAACGCATTTTTATATTACTCCCCACTAGACAGCAATAGCAATAAGGATAATAATTACACCGCAAATGAAAACAGCAAGCGCATCTATAGATCCTTTAATTGGGGTAAGGATTTAGATTTATTCATAATCGATGCACGTTCTTATAGAAGCCAAAACCACATAGCAGATGCTCCAGATAGCAATAAGACGCTGTTAGGAGATGAGCAGCTTCAATGGCTAAGGCAAGAACTATCTAATTCAAATGCAACTTGGAAAGTAATAAGTAGCGACGTACCTATTTCTATACCGACAGGAAGCAATGCTTCAATACTAGGTAGAGATGGATGGGCAAATGGTAATGAAACTAGCAATTATTCATATTATACAGGATTTGAAAGAGAGTTAACTGATCTATTCAAGTTAATAGATGAACAAGACATAAAGAATGTTGTATTCATGACAACGGACGTGCATTTTCCTGCATTCATAAGGTATAATTTTGACTTGAATAATGATGGCAATATGACTGAAATATATGAACTTGTAAGCGGTCCTCTAAGTGCATTCAGACTAGGAGTTCCATTCCCGATATTAGATGATACTTTTAATCCTACTCTTCTTTATGGAGAAGGCAACATATTCAATTTTGGACATGTTAGAATTGAAGGTGGAGGAGGAGAGGACAATGATAATAGTAAGCCGCATTTGATAGCGGATATACGAGATGAAAATGGTATAGTACGTCCAGGCTCAACGTTGGATTTGATGCCACAGTAGTTTGAAACAATATCATATCTACCTTTTTCCTTCATTTTGTATGATTGTTATTTTTACTCTTTCTTCTTTCACTCCTCCTGCTAAAGGTATGGGTCTTCCGCAGCTAGAACAAAACTTTGAATTTGGTTCAACCTTTGCCCCGCATTGAGTACAGTAAGACCCTACCTGCGTCATGCCTAATTTTCTAACAGGATATTATTAACGATGTCAGGAAGAAAGGACATGTAAATTCAAACTTTCTCTTTATCAAGAGACTCACATTAGAATAATTCTCACAGTGACGAGCTATAGAACGCTCATCGTAATTATCTCGTTATCATATGACTTGGGTATTTATGGTACTTTTTGGCTGTAATCTTTACCTCTGAGGATTGGGATTGTGGTGACGACGGCTCTAAAGGTCCTGGATAGTTCCAGCCGCATGCTCCACAGAACCTAGCTTCATCCTGCTTTCTCATTACCAACTTGGTTTGACAATCTGGACAGTAATCAGATTGGTTAACAGCACCAGGTGATAAGTCGTTGTTATTTGTAAAATTGCCCACTGGTGTTATCTTTGGATGTCTAGCGTCAGGGCCACGACAAAACATATGTCTCTAGTCCACAGTCCACCTTAATAAGCTGAGTCTAAAGGCGTCTAACAGATCGTCGTGCGCCGTTGCTGTTTTATCAAGTAATCCGTCAGTGCTCTGTGCTGTTCGCAATGCAATAATCAACTTATGACGATGAACAGGGTGGATGGCTAGCCATTCTCTATCAAGCATGATCTTTGCTCTTCCAAGCATCGAGCGTCCTTCAGTGGAAAAAGATACAGGGATAACAGACATCCATCTTTGCATATGTTTGACAGGATCCTCTCGCACGTGTCTAAACGATGTCTTTAACTTGGCGATCTGTGTTTCAAAGTCTGAGCGTTCTCCAATCCCGTTTTTAATAGCGGTTATAACTTCTGGGTTTGCAGAATCTATCATTATCGTCTTTATGTTCCATTCGCTCTTCATGTTTACGATGCGATTAATCATATCGTCAAATGAGGGACGTTCATATTCTTCAGCGAAACAAATTTGCAATAATGGTTTCTTTGCATCTCCTGATTCATGCGCAGGAACATACTGGACGACACAGATTCCGAATCGTGAACTGCCAAAGCCTGCGTCGATTCCCATACATTTTTCATAACCAGGATTGAAACAATCTACATCTCGCACAGATGGATGCCACTTCGCTCTTAAAGACATCTCATTATTAATTGCAGATTGTATTGATGCATCTGTAAAGACGTCGCCTTCCATTCCGATGTAAGCCAGGTTCATTTCTTTTTCAAACAGCGGTGACTGTCGTGCTATCTGTATCTCTTGTTCGTTGTAGATCTTGCCAACTCCAATACTATACGGCATAAACAGTTTATGATAGATGCTATTCTCTTCCATCTCTATCTGTTGGAATAAGCCCTCAGGTTGTCCAGGTGTTGACACCAGAATGATATGTGGATTAGACTTTTGGATATAACCCTCTACCACAGCTCTGACTTCTTGCTGCTGCGATGGCGGAAACATATCGGCTTCATCTACCAGTATGAACTTTACATCTGTAAGTCCACGCATTGCATCGATGTTGTGTGAAGGATATGCCTCGACTCTGCATGAATTAAGCTCAACCATTGTTTCCCTCGTGTCAAAGATAGTTTTAGGTAACAGCTTTCGGATTCTGTCAATTAGTGTGACAGCCAGATTAATTCGAGGACCTGTGACCACACACGCCTGCTTATTCTTCCAAGCTGAAGATTCAAAACATTTCCAAACTAGATAGCGAAGAGTCAGCTCTGTTACTCCTAGACCTCTACTCTTCTTTATCCAGACATGTCTGTATTGCTGGTAGGCATCAAAGATCTGTTGCTCATAATCGAACAGTCCTTTTGGTACGCCATCTTTCTTTGGCATTCCAAGGATATGATTCGCACAACACGTTGCATTTTGATCGGGCTTCTTGGTCTTATCGTATAACTCAGAGTGTCTCTTTTCATCCCAGATATAGAACTGCTTACCCTTCAGTAACCTAGAATACTCGTTCTGGGTCTGTGTCTGTTCCAGTGCTTTCTTGAGATAGCTCGTTGTCATTATCTGATTTCAGATACTCCTCTGCCTTTTGTTTTACAGTCTCATCTAACTCAAAAGCAGCATCGATTAGACTTTTATTGTTAGTTATGATATCAACAACAATCTTAGCATTACTAGAAACTGCAAGACTGGCAGCCAACTTATCTCTTGGTAAAGTTGTTTTAGGATCTTTTAATATCTTCATGGCTTCTTGGTTAGCAATTTCCAACTGATACAGAGACCGATTGATAATATGCGGTACAGTCTTGACTATGTAGTTGCGCATCAAGTCGTCAGCGTGCCTCTCTATCCAATCACGATCCGCATATATGGTATCTGGATGAACTTGTAAAGCCGCTGCTGAAGTTTTGACATCTTCGCCTGAAAACCAACGCTCTGCTACTTCTTTCCTACGCCATCGCATTAGAGGATCTTGATCTTTCTTATGTCGTCCCAAATCCCAATCTCCCCTTTGTTTTTCGGATTTTCACGCTCATTTTTCGGCTTATGACTTATATAATTCGGATTTACTTTTAAAGCTTTACCGATTTTCAGAACAAAAAGAGCGTAAAAAGAAAGGAAAGAGAGAGGCTGTATGCCCTTACCTCTCTTCCCTCTCTCCCTTTCAAATCCAATTCGTCTGGGATTCTAACGGCGTCGCTATTTAAAATTCTTCTATCTTGATTGCTACCATCCCAACTTTTGACCGAATCTGCAAGGATTTTCATCGTTTATTCCTGTATGTTGTAGATTTTGCATGTTTGCTCACTTAGAACCCTCTGAACCTGTAGAATTTTCAAATTTGGCGTTTGCTACTAGCCTCGGCCTTGTGAAAAAGAAAGACAGCTTTTGATCCTTCTCATACTCTGCTATGAATTCGTCAATTGTCACCTCGTTGCCTTGGGTGACAGTATTTTTGGTTTGGCGTCGGTGAGTAGCAATGCGGAATTTTGTAAGAATTGCTGTTTTAGCCAGTCTGAAGGGATTTCTCCTATGGATTTTGGAAGTATCAGTTTCGAATATTGTAAATTCTTGAAGATTCCCTCTAAAGTCGGCACGGTAGCAATGCTTTTTTCCTCTTCTGGTTTTGACTGCTCTTCTTCTGCTTCTTCTTCAGCCTTCCCACCAAGTATCAACGGTGTGTATTGATATTGCTGCTTCTTTGTATCTGGATCCTGCTCCTGCTCTAGGTAGTTGTGGTTTACCAACTCCTGTAGGTAGTTCTTACGTAAGTTATCAGAGTTCATTGGTTGCACGCCTTTATTGTCAAGCTTGTTTTTGGCGTTATAGTAGTCCACTATCTGCTTAGTCTTCAAA
>JBKPPX010000373.1:0-3824 GCA_046733815.1 Thermoproteota archaeon
TTAGAGAAATATCCTCCGAGAATGGACGGGGTGGAGGAAAGCCTCATTTTGTTACCGGTGTAGTTAACAAAGAAAGAGTAACTGATATTGTAAATAACATTATTGCCAGATTATGAATCATAGTTTGTAACTACGTGAATTATCCTCCAAGTTACCATCAAAAAATAACAACAACTGATACTACTACAAACAATAAAGAGATGAAAAACTCTTTCTTAGATAAAACAATAATAGATAGCAATAGATACACAGGCAACTAATAATTGAAGAATATGATGACATACTAAAGTAATTCTATTAGTTGTTTTTAGGTATACTATATATACACATATATACTTCCATCATAATGAACATCTTCAAAAATAAATTAATAATAATATTTATATATTTTAAATTGTTGTCATTTTGGTTGTTTTATCAGGTTTGAACCTATCCCACATTGAACCAAATATTATTCCTATCATTCCCCAAAATATACTCATAGTTAATGCACTTGAAATTCTGAATCCTTGTACTAAATCCATTGGTACAGTTGTTATTTTATCAGGATTAGGTGGAAGGGCAAGATAAGCGCCAGTAATTATCGCTGCATAAATTAGTGGAAATACAATATTTTTAGTTATCCTTGGCAACTTGTTTCCAAGTGTTCTATACATAAATGCTACGGCTAAGGCGCTGAATCCAGATATGGCAATAAATGTAATATATAGAGACTGTCTATAGTATATTGTTTTTGGATCACCCACTGCAGGTGGATTAGCAGGATATTTTAATGCAGGAATTATGAATAACGTAAGACACATTATTCCGGCCAAAGCTAATGCTTTCTTCTTATTACTTGAACCTGGTAGTGAAGTTCTGTTATATATGAAGACTATTCCAAACAATGCTGATAGCGATGTTCCTAGTATAGTTCCAGCAGCAATTTCTCCACCTTTCTGCCATATTCTATATCCTGCAAGTTCAGATGGGCTAATTACTTTGCCTTCTGTGACTTCTGTTTCTATGTTTATTGCCCTGTCGATATATGGTTCTACGATGCCTTGATTAATTATTGCTAGTATAGTTCCAGAGATTGCACCAGAAATCAGAGTTATTGCAAGAAAGATCAGTGTCTTCATTTATTGGCGTTTACATCCATATACTACTACTAGTGACATGGGAATCCTGCAGCATGTCTCATGTCATGGTAGAACTCATGCATCCACATAGTATCAAATGCCTGTTCTCCTTGAGCTAGACTGAAAAGATTACCTTGATCAAATCCTACAATGAACACTCCGAATACCAATATTCCTAGCAGTACTCCAATTGCTGTCTTTGGTATTCCATTAATATCCTTAGTAATTTGTTTACTACTTAACATTTAGCATCTACACAAAATGCTATTATTTAAATTGTAGGTTAGTTTATCCAATGCAAGAGGTTTTAATTTGGATGATAGTAAATGCATGCATGAATCACTACGGAAATACAATTAAATTTATTTATTCAATAAGTTGCAAAACCATAAAATAATGCATCAATATTTTAAAATACTTGAAAACATTTCAGGCAGGTATGCACCCAGTAGAATTCTTTCCTTTGATATGGTCATGTATTAAAAGCATTCCAGTTTATGAAAAATAGAGGACACGTAAGTAGAGATTTACTATGTCAGGAACTCGATCTCGGAGAAGGCACAATAAAGACATTGCTAAAACATTTGAAAATGAACGATATGATAAGATCTACTAATGCTGGAACAAAAATGACTAGTAAAGCTACCACCATATTTTCAGAACTAATATCCAATATTCCTATAGAAACGAATATTCCAAAGTATAGTACGCGGTAGGAAGTATATACTGTATATAGAAAACACAACAGAAAATAACTAATAAGGTTGTTATCCAATTAACCTAATTATTATCTAAATATGTCGTCAACAAAAATCCTCAAACCTCCCTTTAATGAAGAGACAGCACATGCTAAGGTCAAAGCAGCTCAAGATGCATGGAATAGTCGTAATCCAGAATTTGTCGCTCAAGCATACACTATAGACTCCCGATGGCGCAACCGGACAGAGTTCTTCACTGGTAGAGAAGCCATCATAGCATTTCTAAAACGTAAATGGACTAAAGAACTTGATTATTGTTTAATGAAAGAATTATGGTGCTATACTGGAAACCGTATTTCTGTGCGGTTTGAATATGAGTGGAGAGATGCAGATAATCCAAGCCAATGGATGCGTACACATGGTAATGAACACTGGGAATTTGATGACAATGGTTTGATGCGTGTACGTGATATGAGTGCTAATGATTATCCTATTCAAGAATCAGAAAGACGTTATAGATAACTTGCTATTCTTATGATATAGAATTTAAGGACAATAATGTAATGCATTATATGTATGTCTATTTATATCTGTCTCTCTGTCTGTAGCTATTATTCAATCTTATTCTATTAATGGATGGGTCTGTGGCCTCTTAATGATATTAAAAATATCCTTTGATAGTGTTTTTCATTATTGATAATAGAAAACTACCCTTTTAACATCGATTTAGTAGTAAATGTTTATCAAGTAGTTGTAAGAACTACCAACAATAAGCAACAAAAGAGAAATCAATTGGAGGAAGAAACATAAGTCAAACCTCCTTATCAGACATTTTGTTGTTTCAGGTTCTGTGTGTCAGACAAAAAACAACAATGACCCCCAGCAGAGGATAGCCTACGACTTTTGATGTAGTCTATCTAAATCTTTGAGATACTCATTTCTTCTAAATGGATGGGTATTTTATTATTGAATGGCAGATCTTCTTCACATAGAAATTAATAATTATTGTACTCTCATATAAGATAATTTACAATATATCTGACATTATTAAGATAATCCTATAAAATAGAATCTATTTTTATCAAGATTCTATCTTATACGTATTATCGAATTGCTTTATATATACTATATTAATTTCCATGCTTGACTTAATTATGGCAGATCAAAACAACATCATCACCATCAACCTTTTGGCTAGTGCAGTAACTTTTGTAATCTTTACCAATGCTAATACTATTCTTTCTATTTCAACTCTAAATGGAGGAATCTGCAATTGAGAAGCAGTAGTAGTCGTAGCAGCAGTATATATCCCCATTCAGATAAAAAAATGCAATATTTAACAGTATTAGCAGCAGCAACTACTCTTATTGCTGGAATATTGCACCTTGCAATGATAGGCTCATTCAATAAGCCTGCTAATTTTCCATGGGGAATGCTTCCAGCTAGTGACTTATTGTTTATCATATCTGGTGGAGCACAAGTGTTTTGGACTATACCAATGTTCCTAGGTTGGAGTGTCCGATGGTACTATCTAGGCTTAGTAGGAACTATAGGGTTAGTAATTTTATTAGCAGCCTCAAGGATTCCCAATCCAATGACAGGGCAGGCGTTACAGAATAATACGATAGGATACCTAACAGAAATAGTACAGATAGCATACATAATTATAACAGGAATAATAATTGTCAAGCAAAGAAAGAAAATAAGAAGACTGAATGGTATATCAGAAAAAAGACATTAGTATCGTTTTTAACAGTCTTCTCGGTTATTTGTTTGTCTCTCCCTGAAACGGCTTTCAATAAATCTTTATAACATTAACAATTTTGAGTCATCTGCTTCACATTCTATTCTAATGTTCGACAATAATCCAATTTTGTTATAATTATGTATATGCAGGTTCACTTAGTATGCTTCTTGTGGTTAATTAGAGTTAGTAGAGCTGCATTCTTTGCAGCAAGCTCTGCAGTTTGTCTGTTGATATCATCGCTTCCTATTATTATGACAT
>JBKPPX010000374.1:0-14045 GCA_046733815.1 Thermoproteota archaeon
TTCCTAACTTTGGTAATTTTTATGTCTGACTTTTGGAATGTATACCTAGTAGGTATGTAATTTACTCATAAAGAAGATATATTATATTCTATAGATGTACTATAAAAGTTATATATAAGACATAAGAACCACTTTTGTGCAAAACAAGAAATCGTTGATAGCCATTTTAGCAGCAGTAATAACGTCTATGGTCTTCCTGAATACCGGAAATCCAACTCCTGCTACGGCTCAAGGTGGAGAAAATCAAACTGGTGGTACAGTGGTAAGAGACTCTATTACATTGCTTCTTGCAGGTCAATCAATTCCAGCAATGAGTTACATACATCTTTATGATAGCTCCCCATATAGGATAGTAAATGGACATGTAGCTGCAAAGATACCATGTAATGATGATTCAGAGTCTACATTGAATATACTTACAGGATCGGCACCAAACTTTCAACCAGCTGAATTAGAATTAATTGATGGGAATTTGTCCACACCAGGTGAACTATGCTTGTATCATGTTGACCTGCCACAGGCTAATGTGACAACGACTACTGATATAGCTATTCAAAACCCAACTGACAGTAGCGTTGACTTTCCAGAGACTAGTACGGTAGTTGTAGGTGTCAATGAAATTATGCCTGGCGCTGAAGAACATCAATAATGAATGATGGAAGGTATTATCAGCATCGCAAAATGACGCAATGAGTCACTAAAGTATGTGAAAGAACTATTTTTCATTTCTTTTTTATTTATTATATTTGTTTATAATTATCAATGTCATTGTTATTCTTCTTAGTATTGATAGTTTTAGTACTGGTCCTTTAGCCTATCAAGAAAATAATCTTGCCTATGCCCATATTTTTGGAGGAGGTCAAACAATAAAAAACATTGATAAATATCAAATAAAATTTCGAACCACTCCTTCTGTTATATTAGCAGATGATAATTCTACTACCAAATTAAACTTTAGTATTCAACAGAACAATACAGATGTTTATGATGTATTTGCAGCATTAACAATAAAAGAAAAAAATCCCGATAGAGTTGTCGCAAAGATTCCTTACAGATTATATGAATTTGGCGATATTACTTTTCCGTACGTATTTGAAAAAAGTGCTGATTATCAGGTATCATTACAGGCTAGAATCGCTGGAGATCCAAAATATGAAGTGAATCCGTTAGTTATTAAGTTTGATGTTTCTGTAGGAATATCTTTTAATGAATTCATAATTTACTTTGTATTGCCTATCATCACAGCAATAACTGTAGCTGGTTTGATATATTATTATCTATCTAGAAGATCAGCGGGAAAAATTAGACAATAATTATTTGTATATATTTGAAATTGCATAACGAAGTTTATTACTATAGCAATTAGGCAAAACTATTCGACCGTATTACATAGACAAAACAATGATTTCATTTGTATAGCTTACATACTGTTAACAACATTATACATTGCTGCAACATTAAACTAATCTAATGCTTGTATTGGCAAATGATAATTTAAATTTCGAATATCAGAAGGTGTTAGGACCTAAATTCCATTGAATTCGACAAATAGAAGAATTGACTTCCTTCTATTAAGCGCACTTGTTTGTATATCTTGCTGTATTATTAGGATATTAGTGCTTTGACAAGGATATAAATATCGACAACAATAGTTTAGATCTTTCATTTTCTCTGAAATATTATAGAAAACATTTTTATCCCAGAAAAAAGCGACTAGCATAAAAACGGTTTTCATATGCATACGAGGTCAAACGGTAACAAAAAAAACTACAAAAGATTGACTATTGTCACTATGAGTGTTTTGATTGCAATTTTTGTTGGTGTTGGAATACTGTGGGATATGGCACCTGATACGTCATTCTCGTCAACGCCATCTTCTTCAGTAGGAATAGAAAATATAAAATGTGAAACGCTAGAACGTACTACTTTTCATATCCATGCACATCTAGATATTTTTATTAATGGCAAGCATTACACCGTCCCTGCTCAAATTGGTATCGTACCTGACAAATGCCTCTATTGGATGCATACACACGACGATACCGGAGTTATCCATATAGAATCACCAGAAATTAGAAACTTTACCCTTGGACAGTTCTTTAATATTTGGAATAAGAAATTTAACAATACTCAGATATTTGACAATATTGTTAGTAACAATAAAAATGTCGCATTAAGTGTATATGTAAACGGCAACAAAGTAAGTTCAGTAGATTATAGAAATATAAAACTAAATAGCCATGACGAGATTGCAATAGTTTATGGCAAGGCTCCAGATACAATACCATCAAGTTATCATTTCCCAGCAGGATTATAGTTAATATCATTGTTCTGGTGCGCTTTATTTTTTTATTGTTTTTAATGATTAGTTGAATAAATTAGTCATTCTAATAATTCTTACAGACTTGCTGCTAGCTTTAATTAGATTTGTGAGATTTATTCTGCGGTGTATTATTACTACCATTATAGAGCAGTAAGAAATAATAACTAACTATCCATTAATTGACTATTTGACAATTGATCAATTACAATATGTTGTAAACATTCAAAAATTCAAAATAATATATATTAGAGGCATCGTCAGCAGGAAGCTTAGTTTGGGAATAGAAGGACAAAACAACAGTGGTGGGAGGTTAGAGACTTCTCCTGACTTAAAAAATCTCATCTAACGTTATATATCACTTGTCAAAAATTATATAGATTAACTCAATGATCATATGTTTGTCTGGCTTGCTATTGGTAAATTACATAATTACATTTGAGTTATTTTGAGCAATCATTATTTTTATCTGTAAGAAGAATGTTGAATGTATCTAAATCTAGTATAGGAAGGCTTTAAACTTTGTGTTATATTTCCTAATTTTAACCTGCAACGAATATGTGTTAGCATTGCTCTATAGCATAAATATTATTAAATATTTGATTATCAAGAGATAAGAGAACATAATGCATAGAACTAGCCTTAAGTTCATTGCTAATATGTTGACAATCTCTGGATTATTTTCATATCAGCTGGTGTGTGCACACAATTTTACACCAAATGAAAGTGCTGCTTTTCTCTCACTTGTAGATACAATGCAAAGTGAAATACATCTAGTACAAACAAATATAGCTAATAACAACGTTTCATTAGCTCAAGAACATGCAGAAAACGCTATTGAACTTCTAAATAAAACTTGGATAAAAGAAATTGAAGAAAGAAATCATAGGGTTGCTGATGAGCTTACAACTGCATTAGCTGAATTACAGAGTATACAGAATGCAAATGTATCACGTCTACCAGCAGATATAAATCAAAAAGTCAGTGACATTGATGCCATCTTGGAGGAAGCAGTAACTATAAGAATAGATAAGGAACAAAGAAATAATGCAACAATTCAGGCATTAGCCTTAGCTGGAATAGTAGATGCAGTACTTAGGAATTATGGTGATGCCTATAAGATTGGCTTTGATATGACGGATAGATTGCAAATGGCTATGGATGTGGACATGAATAATTATACTTTGATAAGCTTGGCTGACTATCAAAATGCTCAAGCGCTCGCTCTGAAATCTCAAGAAATATTCTACGATGAACTTAAATCCCAAATATCTGAGAATAAAATAAATTTTATAAATAAACTAGAAAGTAGTCTCTTGCAGCTTAATGATGCTATCAACAATAAGGCTTCCCCTAAGTATATCACAATGATTGTGCATACTCAAGTTCACCCAAATCTACAAGCAGCATACAATTTACAGTTGCAATAAATAGAGCTCGATTCTATTTCAATTTTTTAATCTTATACTGCTCAGTTAAGTTAGTGCAGTCTTGTTTGTAAGAGTCTAAATAACCCAACAAAGTCTTTTATAATATTTGCATGAATGAACTTAAAATATCGGATATGTCAAGTGTAAGACCATAACTGCATCCAAAAACTAAAGAGTATCATCTGGAAGTATCATCAGAAAGGTCATTCAATACTGGATTGTTATGTGCTCAGATACAATAATTACTACCTAAATCCAAAATAATTTTTTACTCATCTGAATCCTTTGATGATATACCTATTGAATGGTACATCTATAAAACATATTTGATGGTTATACTATGGTTGTACTATAAAATTTAAAAGTAATGCCTACAACAATTCATTAATGCAAAACAAAAGATTTTTCATTATTGGCATTTTAATAGCAGTTATAACTTCTATGGTTTTTACATCTAATAGAGTTGCAAATATCGCAGTGGCCCAAGAGACTACTAATGCAACGACACCTACTACCACTATGGAAGAACCTCGTAACATAGCAGAGGAAGGTGCAAAACAGCAAGGTACAATAGTAAGGGACTCTTCTACAATCCTCCTTTCAAATGAAACTATTCATGCAGGTAGTTTTATTCAACTTTATGATAGTGCACCATATGCAATAATTAGTGGGCATATCACTGCAAAGATACCATGTGATATTAATTCAAATTCTACATTGACTATACTTACAGGATCTATACCTGAACTACAACCAGCTGAATTAAAACTAGTGCAAAATCTATCCACTCCAGGTGAGCTATGTCTATATCATATAGATTTGCCTTCAAAAGGAGAAGGCGGATTTATAATTACAGACATAGTGATTAAAAATGCAGGAGTGAACAATATACAGTTCCCAGCCACGAGTACGGTAGCATTAGGCGTCAATAAAATTATGCTTTTATATGAAGAATATGAATCAGAAGGTGATATCGGCCCTAATGCTACTACGACAGTGGGACAATAGAAAGCCAAATAGGAAGATCGATCTTTTAGAAGGAATAATTGCTATAAAAATTCTAATCGGATAAATTCTCATCTCATTTTATTTATCAATATTGTTGCTGCTGCTGTTAATTGTTATTATTATTACTGCTAATATCCTTCTTTTATATCTTATAGATAGTACTGGGTCAATAAGGCTCCGTTAGCATAAACAAATTCTTTTTATTAATATGGTCTATAGCTGAGCACGGTTAGTTGTAAATAGCATACAGTATTTATTTTGTATTTATACATACTGATCTCTACATTGGTTGATAAAGTTAAATTCATAGTAATCTTACGTGAGAGTGACTATATTAACAGAGCATTTCTTTTATGTAAAGATACTAGCATTATTCTTAAAATAAATATGTGACATATAAACATAAGATTAAAAATAATTTCTTGACCATCATCATATATGACAGATTGCACATCAATTAACTACGTCTAGGTCTTCGATCAAACTTGTTGTTAACACCTTTATTTATTTACTTTTTTCATGCTGTTTCTCAAATCAGTAATGCTCTTTGTATAAAATAACGCGCTGGTTATTATACCTGCAGCTACTGCGGGACCAACGATTTCAGTATAATTAAAACCGTAACGATGAGAAATAAAATAATTATTATCACCGCTAGATTGATTGTTATTGCTTAAGCTATTATTAGCAGTAGCATCTCCTGCTGGAGATCCAGATTGTAAAGGATTAGCATTGATTGTTATAACACCAAGAGAATCTGCTCGTTGCTCTGCAAACCATATATTCCCTCTCGAATCTGAAGTTAGCCATTGGATGAATGGACTTAGATTTGGTGACGGTATTGTTATTTCCTTATATTCACCAGTACGTGGATCTATTATTGCTATCTTGTTTATAGTCTGCTCAGCAATCCACAAATTTGCATTGCTATCTAGTGCCATTCCAAATGGCTTACCATTTGAATTAAGAGGAGGATATTCTTTAAATGTCTTTATTACTGGATTAAAAATTGATATTATATGTCCATCATGTTCAGATATGTAAATATCACCGGTAATAGGATCAGCAAGCAATGCCGTAGGATTAACTAAGGTATTGTTTTTGCCTTTTGGAGAATATTCAGTAATCTTAAAGTTCTTAGTTGGATCAATATTGGCCAGTTTTCCTACTCCTTCTGCAATCCATATTTGATCTGAAGCATCTATCGTAATACCTAATGCAGTTGTGTTTGTAGTTGGAAGCTGAAGTGTTGTGAAGTTCTTAGGTTGAGTGTTAAACCTAAATATGCTACTGCTGTTTGCAGATGTAAGCCATACATTATCATCTCTATCTATGGCTATACCAGATACAATGAATTCTGGACTTGGAATTTTGTATATTTGGTTTGTGTGAGTATTTGGATCATAATGTCCGAGCTGTCTCATTAAAGGGTCAGCATACCATATTTGATTATTATGATCTAAAGCCATAACAGTTACAATACTCGTACCAGTGATATTATGTTCTGTAAATTTATTTGAATTTAGATTAAATTCAAATATTCTACTGCTATTAATTACAGTATCTCCAACCCATATTACATTACGACTATTGTCATAGAGAGGATACAGAGGTTGGCTACTATTATTATTATTACCACCAGTTATTCTAAATTCCCTTACATTAAACTTTATTTGATCTAGCGTGGGTTTGACAAATAAATTATAGGTTGCAACAATATTGAGCGAATTTGTCTTATTCTGAAATGCTTCGACCAGTACGTTCCATTCTCCAGATAAACCAAAAGCAGCATTAGCAGAAAATATTCCTTTAGATATTTGTTTAGTATCTATTTCAATTGGACCTATGCCTTGTTCTATTTGGGTTAGTTTCATCTTTACAGAATTTATATCCAAGGGATTTCTATTTTGATCTAAAAATGATATTTTAAAATTGTTATTACCTGGAGTGAACGGATCTATTGATAGCTTGATTCTACTGGCATTTTCTGCAAACTTTGTAAATGTAAATGTTTGATTTTTTATATTTTTTGAAGGCAAAGTCTGAGCCTCCAATTGTACCTTTTGTTGCATCTGTTGTTGGTTCTGAAACTCACTTGCTGGCAACCCTGTATTAACCAATACAGCAACAGCTACAAGTAGTAGGATTCCAACAATTGCTTCAACCTTTGTACTTGTGTTGAATTTTGAAACAGTAGACATTTTTGAATTGTAAGGTCTGTATGAATTAGAAGGGGGGAAAGAAGATGGGAATTCCTTTTTATTGTTATTTTGTGTTTTCTGGGTTGCTGCTCCTAGTCTTCTTCTTCTTTTGATTGAACTAATTCTATTGCTATTACTACTACTGACAGTTCTTGTTGATGATGTTGATATTGATAATGAAGTATTCATAGCAATAGTAGCAATATTCAGGGCTTGTCTGTATATTACTGTCTGATTATATCCTCCGATACTGATCATTACTGCAGCGAGAACTAATTTTGCTATAAGCGCTTTTCCGTACAAAGATGCTAAAATTAAGTCAACATTATCTTCGAGAATGTACAACAGAAATGGTCCTGTAATTACTATTATTCCTAATATCACTACTGGGATAGTTGAAAACCTTGGAATTATGATTGACAATACTGAAGCTTTCACGTATTCATCGAGAGGTGCTTTCTTTATTTTTGGAACTACAACAAACGCTAAGTAAATAATAGAACCAATCCATATAGAGGCTGCTAAATTATGCGCAAAATCTATTGCAATTGGTATTATATTGCCAACAGCAGAGCTGTGTCCAATCAAAGTAGTAGTCACAAGTATTGCAAGACCAACTACTAATATACTCAAAATGTCTTGCTTAGATGGAATTGCAGAATTTGTTTTTTTTAACTTTAGGTATATAAATACTGCAATAACAAGTATTACAAAAGATATTGAAGTTCTAGCAATCCATATAGTACCAAACTTTGTGGCAATAGCATCAGCTATTCCAGCATTGATGGAATAAGCTTGAACATAAATCATGCCGAAATCAGATAAGACTAATATAACAGAACCAATTACTATTAATTTTATTAAACTCCTGTCAACACTATTCCTTGTTTGTGCAAAATCATTTTTCAACCAGTTAATTTTAGACATAGGCTTCCATAACCATAGAGTTGCAAATGCTGCACCAACAATCATAACTTGACCCACTAACGCAGGAAATCTTGCAATTGCATCAAGTATTGACAGTTGAGAAGACGACGACGACTGTTGTAGACTTTCACTTGAAACACTATTTGGAATTTTTGCTTCGCCTACTCCAAATACAAAAGCATTATCTGTAACATGACCATCTATTTGAGAGAGCATTTTTGTAGAGACTGTGTATAATCCATCCTTAATATCCTGGGGAAGAATAACACTTAATGCAGTTTGATCTCCGTTAGCATATTGTACATTCTTGTTGTCGACCTGCTTTCCATATTGATCTATAACACTCAGTTTACTGTATCTTAAATCAACTGGTTCACTAAGATGAACTTCAACTTTTGTCGGCGGTGCTTTTAAAGTTTGTGAAGGAGTTGGATTGCTATTTATTACAAAAGCATGAGCATATGATTTAGGTATAGTTGGTAAAGAAATTAACATTAAAATTGAAAATACTGCAATCACTACAATAGGACTTAAGGTATGATGATAATGTAGCCTTCCAAAATGTCTGCTCATAACAATGTATAATAATAGTATTGAGTCTAAGGCATTTTTATCTTTTTATAGTATATTCGAGAGACCATAAAGATTAGTATAATAATTCTTTGTAAATGATAATATAACAATGTATTTTTTCAATACTAAAATGAATTTTATTATAATACCCTTGATCGCTTCTATGTTATTGCTGATTACTGTTTTTCTATCTAGTACTCCAGCGCCTGTATATGCACACATATCAAAGACACTTGGTAATTTTACAGTAGAGGTAGGTTGGAGTAACGAGCCACCACTTGTTGGTGAAATAAATAATGCTATTGTTCAAGTAAACAAAGGAACTGAAAGCAATTCTACTCCAGTAAGAAATGCCTTATCTGAAATGTATGTCTTGGTAAAATATGGTGGAGTAACAAAGACTCTTGATTTTAAACCATCAGAACAATCAGCAGGAATATATCAAGCTGAGATGATTCCAACAAGGCTAGGATCTTATAGTTTGGTATTGAATGGAACATTACAAGGACAGAGTATCGTCAATGCTGAAATACCCTTAGATGATGTAGAAAGCAAGCAAAAGCTCTCTTTTCCAGATTCTGGCAATCTTGGTGAGGATACTAATACTAATACTCCTGCCAGTAGCATTGGAGCAGAAGTTGAAAGAATTCTCAGCCAATTAACAAATGATATTGATGTTACTAAAGGTGATATGGATATCCTGGCTAAAAATAATGCCGATATGCAGAAATCAGTTCAGGATGTGAAAAAGACAGCAGATAGATCCTACATGATAGGTATAACTGGAATGGGCGTTGGTGTGGCGGGAATAATCATAGCAGCCGTAGCATTTTCTCGCAAAAGTCCTTAATTTAGAAGTATCTTTAGTTTATTACTTATTTGCTTTTTAATATGAATTATATGAATTATATAGATATATGATGCTCTCTAACGATTTTTTACCTTATTTCTATTCCATAATTAGTCTAACTATCGTTGCAGCAGCGGCAATAATGAAAACATATTCAGGATCTAATAATGGATATAAGAAGAGAGAAAAAAAGAAAGAAAGGAATGAACTATGTAAATAATGGCAAATGTAAACACAATACGCTTGCCTGTCTAAAAGATGTCGTATTACTAGTATATAACGTATATAATACATATACGCAGCCTCAGTAAATACATACTGCATTAGTATAGTGGCCGTATAATATTAACAAGTGATGATTTGCATTTGATAATACAATTCTATTTTTAGAGATTTTAATATTAATGGAGATCTGTCATCAACATACACCATCGTTAACAGTACTAATTTCCAGTGGAATCAAGTATTCTTAACACCTGCAAGCGGATCTAATGGATACTAACATATACATTGCAATTAACTTGTCAAGAGAATGAAGTCAATATGTGAAACCAATATCTACCTTATCTTTTATTCATTATTCGAGAGATGTACTATAAAGTTTATGACTGAGATATCCATACTTATCTCATATGCAAAAAAATAATTTTTCAAGTCACGCAGTAATAACATTGCTTCTAATTACTGTTATCGTGGGCTCATTTTCAAGTAATGTTTATGGTCACGCATCTCCTGTGTCATATTCTCCAGCAATAAATTCTAATATTTTACAAAATGGATCTCTGCCAACAAAAGTGGTAATATCATTTTCAGAAAGGCCAGAACCAAAAGCAAGTTATATACATGTAATGGATGCTAAAAATAATCGGATAGATAATAATGATTATGCAATTACAGGGCAAAACGAGAGACAAGCTACTGTTACACTAGATAACAATAAACTGGCACCTGGTGTTTATACTGTCTCCTGGCTTGCATTATCTCGTGATGATGGACACATAACAAAGGGTTCTTATGTATTTACCATAAAACCTACACAGGCAGCATCAGCAGCTGCTCAGACTAGCTTATCGAATAAAAATAATACATTCTCCGATCAAGTTACAATCGATAATATAACCTTGCAATATAAAATAAGCCCATTGTATGCTGGTATAAGTAATAGATTCAATATAACACTTACTGATGCATCAGGCAAGTCTCCTTCCAATATAAAGAATGTCATAATGCAACTTAATGACAAACAAGCTGGAATAGGACCAATTGTTGCAAATTTACATGAACTAGAAAATGGAGTATATAGCACTGAGGGAGGTTATATAAGTCAGCCTGGTGAATGGGATATCAAGATTATAGTCCAAAGAAATGGGGCATATGATCTAAATCACTCTTTTAAGCTAACAGTCAAAGCTCCTCCATAAAAATGATGGCTAATACATATCATTTCTTTCTGTTATGACACTGTAAATTCTTCAGCTCATTGCTAGATATTATACACACATACTGTGAGCTGATAAGTTTACAGAATTCTTAATGGGACGAACTATTTTACTATTGAATATAAAATGCAATGTCTATCATCAGCTAAATGCATCCATATAATGATCATATTAATAAGAAATCCAAAGGTTGAAATTTCGTTTGATGATAGATATTCATCTACACCAACCTATAGTAAAACAATTGCTCAAATAGTAAATGTTGCTACACTGGAATAAGTTTTACAATGCATTTACTCACAAGCCGATAGTTATAGTTATAGGATGAATTTTTAAGATACAGAACCTTTTATTCATTAATTGATATTATATTAAACTACAAACTTGCATATCTGGCAACTATTTTGCCTACTTTCTCTTTATTCCTTATTCTATACACATAAAGTTTCTTGTGACTAACTGAGATAATTTTCGCATTCTCAAGTCTCTTCAGATGCCATGATATGGTAGATGGTACTTTGTTTGTGTGTTTTACAATATCTTTAAAAGTAGAATGGCCTTGTTTAAGCAATAATTGTATTATCTGTCTGGCAGTACTATTTCTGGTATATGCTATAATGTGAAATTCTTTAGTCTTAATATTTCTTGGATAATATCTTGTCATTCTAATACCTTTCCGATCAACTTTTATACGTCTTGATTCTTCCAGAATTTTCAGATGATATGAAAGTACACCGTTGGCTAGTCCTGTTAATCGTAAAAGCTCTCTATATCTAACTCCTGGATTTTTAACAATTTGTTTTAAGATCTCAGATTTATTTTTATTAATCTTGATAGCTCGTGCAGCTTTAGTCCTTTCCTCTTTGATATTAAACACCCTAATTAAGATAGTATATATCCATCATAAATAAAAAATTCTTTGTATTTATTCTTTATGAACATAGATTTTGTAGTAGTAAATTGATAGTAAACGCCCCTCTTTTTATATATGTCTTAATAATTATTATGTAAATAGGTAAACAATGCAATATACCTTAACATGCATAATATTCATAAAGTAATTTTACCAAGCACCAGTTAATGTTAATGCAGAACATAAATGCAAGAAAGACATATGAGCTTTAAAATAAAGCAATTCTTAGTATAAAGGAAAAACTAATACAGGGGATGAAAAATTTTTGCTAATTTTTACTACATAGTTAAATTCGATATTTGTACCACATTATTTAAATTAGCTCAAATATAATAATACGACATTGCAGTCAGGAAGGATACCTTCACAGAATATTGTGGCTAGTAAATACAAATTATTTGTAATTATATCCGTATCGATAATTGCTATACTACTTATACCTGTAATTCTTCCACACATCACCCATACAAACATGATTTATCATATTTTTCTTCATATGGTAAGCCTCATTATAGCTGTTTTTCTAAGTGTTGTATCAACTCTTGCATACAAGAGAAATGGAGGTTCCAGGCTTTTATTTATGACACTTGGTTTCCTCTCACTTGTGGTAATCGAAATCTTGTATATGTTTTATACTATGATGGAAATAGAAGATACAAATGCAATAATTCCTGTAGTTAATATAGAAATACCGCACATAATTCTACTTGTAATGCTTACCTTATTCGGTATTGGAGTTTTTAAGGTGCATAACGAATCGTGATATTAGACAAACAGGAAGAGATAATTGCAAGAAACATCGATAAGGACAATACCAAAAGGGATATTTTAGAACATATTTATAAGACTCCAGGGATTAGATACAAGGAGCTTTTACGCTTAACTCGATTAAAAAATGGAGTATTGAGTTATCATTTGACAATACTTGAAAGGCTAAATAAGATAAGGATTGATAGGCACAATAACCGGGTTACGAGATACTATATTGTCAATATTCCAAAAGAGGACTCAGATATTATTGGTTGTTTCAGAAATAGAGTTACAAGGAAGATAGCAATATTCATACTGCAACATGATTCATGTATCTTTAATGAAATTGTCGATCATATAAATAAAGCTCCTTCTACCGTCTCATGGCATCTTAAACGGCTTAGGGACGCTGGAATAATATCGATAATATCTGGAGAGAGGCATCAGCTTTATAGGATTGTCGACGGAGAGGTAGTTGCTAATATACTTTACAAATACAAAGAAAGCTTTGTAGATAAAGTTGTGGACAATTACACAGAAATGATGGAAGAGTTGTAATAATGATATAAAGATCTAAATTAAGAAAGATTGGATCTGTTTTTCATTCTACATCATAGTTGCCAATTCTCTTACTGTATAATAACTTGGAATGGTGTGTAGTGAACCTGAAAGTAAAGTTAATACTACAATACGATAAGAAAAAACCTATCACTTAGTAGACTGTCACCTGATACAAATTATAATCGCTAACAGACGAAAGATTGCATAATTCTAACTCTGATAGCGGTGTACCAACTCTAAAATCTATTTTGAGGCCAAAAGCAACTATAATTTTGGTGCTTACATATACGTTAGAATCTACCGATCTTTTCTGCATATAATCCCCCACTCTTTCTTGGATCCTATGAATTCTTACAAGGCATAGATTGATTTTCTTATTATTTTATACCACATCATTATCATTAGCTGTATAAAAAATGTAGTAGTAGTGATAGAAATATATCATAATAACAATCATCATATAATTGTTTAATTCGGTTTATAGAATTAATAAAAAACATATTAAGAGTCATATACAAAATTGGAATATGACGATGAATTGTCCTGTATGTGGTGCAATAATGATATGGCTAAATGGTTCAATTAGTCATGATCCGCCAATAAAATACTATGAATGTCGAGTATGTAATATAAATGTGACAAAACAACCAGATGGTTCTTATGAAGTAGTGGAAGCAAAAAAACAAAAGCAGAAATAAGAAAATAATAAATTGAATGTTACGAATTTCTACAACATGAATATTCTTTAATTAAGATAATATCAAGAATATTATTACATTGATATTATTTTGTCTAATGCGATTAATGCAATGACATAGAAATCATTTTTGTTAGAGACGCATAAAATGTATTCTTATTTTTATCATGTAACGATAATAGAAAAGATGGTAAGTTGTTATCTATTTATATATCTCATCTCATCTCATCTCTCTGTGTCTTTATCCATTTTTGGTTAGCAATTGAAGAAGAAATTGCCAATTATAGAAAGTAATTCTTAAAAATGAGATATAACTAATTTTAATCAAAAAATTGTGGAGTAAAATCGGTATCCATTTACGTTAGAGATCCTGTAC
>JBKPPX010000375.1:0-2731 GCA_046733815.1 Thermoproteota archaeon
ATACTGCCATTCGCTATAATTTCAGGAATTATAGTTTTTGGATTGGTATCTACTACGATGTTAATTACAACTAATGTGAATTCAACTGTGTATAAAGCATTGGCTGTAATTGTTCAAAAGCTACCAAATAGAGATGATACTAACAATACTAGCCCAGTAACACTAGTAGGAGCTCCAAATTATTTTTGGCTTCCTAGATATGTCTATGATAAAGATTTTGTGGATAAAACCTATTACAGTGGATCGCCACCCAAAACTCAAAAGTATATTGTCGTTGCCGATCGAGGATATATGGCTTCAAAATCAGGAACTGCTATATCTACTGAAGATATCAATCCAACAAGACCTCCCAACCACTCACTGCAAGATCTGTTAGATAATTCACACACAATAGCTATATTCCTTCCAAATGATACCGCAAAATATTATGCTAAAAATTATCCTTATTCGGATATACGGCAAAACCCGAGATCAACAGCAATCGAAATTAAAAGCAATTATTAGCAGCAAGTAAAATAATGGTTCTTAATTTTTTGGGACTACTGTTGTCCTACTAATATCTATCTTGTAAATTTTTTCCCTCTCTTATCTTCCTCCGACTAAACTGGTCATAAAAATAACAATTTTTTAATTTCATCTAACGTAGTATACGCTCTATAATCAGCATATCTTCATCTTAATTTTACAAAAAAAGACGCTGCACATACACTTTTATTGTGGGAATTATTTTGTTGGAGGCCTTGTATGAATAGTAAAGGCTAATAATCATATTTGTTAGAGTTGATTATCAGATTCATTAAAGGATCGAACGAAAAAACAGCTGTTGTTGTGGTATATCAGAGATAGATGGCTATTTTTAAGTGCTGCAGCTGCTACTGCGATAGCTGGAATATTGCATATAATTCTTGCATCAAATAGTATGAATTTTAATCAAATGGTTGGTGTATTCTTCCTCATATCGGGAATAGTACAATTATTTTGGGCATATCCAACGGTAAGGCGGTGGGGAATAATATGGTACTATGTTGGAATAGGTGGTACTGTATTGCTAATAATCCTGTGGGCAATAGCAAGGTTACCTAGTATAATTTCAGGAGATAGATTTCCACTTAATGTAATGGACGTTTCCATAGTATTTTTCCAAATTGTATATGTAGGAACAGCTACTATAATAGTAGCTAAAAGAGGGAGGCAGCAGATTTAAAGCAGAAAGCTTGTAAGGGGAAAGAACAAAACAAGCCATTGTTAAACCAAGTTAACTACATTCTTGTACAACTGATATAGCCGGCAAATATGGGGCTAAGACAAGTCATAAAGAGTTATTGGATTGGATCCATAGAAGCCAATTGAATCAAGATAAAAGAATATTACCAACAATACCAAATCCTGGCCAACAGCCTCCACCAATAGAACCACGGCCTTGGCAACTTAGTGTAGACATAGTATATCTGATGATTTAACTACAAATTGGAATAACAATCTTCGTTATCATTTCCATTATCGAATCAAACCGTATTCTCTTGATTGTTGATATACATTATAATAACAGACGTTGGTTAAAGTCCTCCGGTTTTGGATAGCACATTTTGCCTGGATGCTCAGAGCCTATACGTTCAGCAGGGTCCTTATCGCTTAATAAGATAGGCTACAGTAAATACAATTGAATTTTTAATGCAAAACAAAATTGACATGATATTAGACCAGGTTTTACTCTCTTAGATAGCCTCTAATTTCTCTCTGAGTTTGTTGATTAATAATGCGCATTCTATCTACAACAGTACATTATCCGCTCATTTTAGTCATCTTCTTTGTCCTTCTAAATATATTTTATCATAATTTCCATGTTGAATAGTATAACCTAAAAAAATCATCTAACTAGATAGACAGGCATAGCAAAAAAGAAAAAGAGAATTTGCTCATCAACATGCATAACTTATTTCAGATTATCCTAAGACGAATATCTAAGTATCTTATAATGGAAACTAATACTGATTGATTAATTAATTTGAGAACGCTTTCCACTGTGCTGTCGATCTTTTCTAAGATAGCATTTCAACTAGATAGGTTAAAATGCAAAGTCTATCATAGATAACCATATTAAAATTATAACAAATGAGGAATTAAATTTTTGAATAAAAAACATAGCCGGTTATTTCCAATCATCATTATTAGTATTACTTTCGCTACCATTGCTACAGCTATTATTATATTCCTTTACTATTATTATCCTCAAATTTTATTCCTACCACCACGTACCCCTATCACTACTACTGCAATTCATAACTTCAAAGTAAGGGAGATCTATGCTACAAAACAGAAAGGAAGAGAATGGTTTATCAATCTAGATGATCCTACAGCAGACAGAATATTTGATCCTCGATCTAAAATAACACAAGAGCCTGATGGATCATGGCAGATAAAAGGCAGAGGTGGTTCAGGGAAATATGAAGATCAGGTACGAATGAATGTAAATACTCCCAAAGGTCAACAGCAATGGAAAAATGTAGAGATAACAGGATATGCTAAAGTAATTTCAGCAGAATCATCAATAGATCATCTAAGTTGGTATGCAAGAGGTGGTAGACATAGTAGCAGTGTCCCGTGCGAAGGTACTTCTCTGAAAGGAGATATACGTGTAAATGGCGAAGTCCTATGGCAAAAGGAGATATGGCATACTGGTGGATATACAGATGAAAGAGCTAAAGCTAAAGTTACCGATTCAATTCTAGGA
>JBKPPX010000376.1:0-2529 GCA_046733815.1 Thermoproteota archaeon
AATACATGATGTAGCTCCAGAGTATTCGGAGAAGATATCTAGAGTAGCAGATCAGCTTGAGAAACTAGACATACATTACAATTTAGCAATCATACCTTATCTTAAGAAAAGGAAAGATAATCTTATTAGCAGAAACCCCGACTTTGTAAAGAAGATGCTTGGATACGAACAGGAAGTTGCCTTACACGGAAATTACCATGAGACCGATGACGACAAGATTGAAGACTTTCATTCCTTTTCAATAGAGGAAGCTAAAAAGCATCTACAAAATGCCATTAATGTACTCAAAGAAGCCGGGATAAGTAATACTACTGTTTTTGTACCGCCCACTTGGGCTATAAACAAGCCTACGATAGATGACCTAATTGAGCTAGGCTTTAAGCTAGTAGAAGGAAAAGAAGAGATATTAATCATAGATGGCAAAAATACAAAGAAATTGCATGCCGGTGTTCTGAATTGGGATCAAGCTGGTTCTCCTGAGAAAAATAAAGAGTATCTTGCAAAGAATAAGCAGTTGTTTAGGCTAGAAGTTATGCAAAAAAATCCAAGGCTGGTTAGGATAGCAATACATCCAAAAGATCCAGAAGAAGCATTGCAGGATCAGATTGAAATGATCCAAAGTCTAAAGGATATGAATTACAGCTTTCTTAACTATGGCGAAATGATAAGAGTTGTGAGAGGAGAGAGGCGTGAAGAAGAAGAAGAAGAACAACAACTATTGCAGCACAATTTACGACGTTCCCTTTGACTGATCTTAATGACACTAAGATATTGAAGCACTTGAGTCTTGCTGCTTTGACTAGATTATTATGGTATCCGCATAGATTTCACCTGGCCAGCCCTTGCTTATTCAGATGATAGAAATACGATTAAATTTTTTTTCTTTAATAAGTACAGGATTATATTCTTTGCAAATTCAACAGAAGCATCTGCAGATTTTTGCATTCATCCTATTCAGAAAACCTATTGGAGTTCTTATAGGTCGCGCGCGTTGCTTGACTTTTGATAGCAGTACGAAATAGTTCAGCACTTTGGCCTTTGGAGAAAAAAACTTCTGTCAATACGAAGATGATGATGACATCTTATACTACTAATTGTAACATATAACATAACTCCACAAAGATTACATCATGATATTTGTATTATGTTGTAACATCGAAAAAGGAGATCCTTTATGAAGACAGTAATGTTAGGCAAAAAGGGGCCACAAGTTTCTAAGATCGGACTGGGATGCATGGGAATGTCAGATTTCTATGGCACTAAAGAGACGAGAAATGACAAAGAAAGTCTTGCAACCATTGATGCAGCACTGGAAGCAGGCATCAATTTCTTTGACACAGGAGACTACTATGGGATGGGCCACAATGAACTGCTGTTGAGAGAAGCCATTAGAGGAAGACGAGACAAGTTTTTCATATCAGTCAAGTTCGGCGCTCTCCGAGGCACAAAAGGAGAATTTAGCGGCTATGATATGCGTCCAGTTGCGGTAAAGAACTTTATCTCTTACTCATTGCAGAGGCTCGGGACGGACTATATCGATCTTTACCAACCCGGACGTGTTGATCCGCAAGTTCCAATTGAAGACACAGTTGGCGCTATCGCGGATTTAATCAAAGAAGGCAAAGTGCGCTACCTGGGCCTCTCTGAGTCAACAGCTGAGCAGATAAGAAAAGCCAATGAGGTGCATCCCGTGTCAGCTGTTCAAATCGAATATTCACTTGCCAGCCGGGTTGCAGAATCCAAAATCCTACCGACCACCCGTGAGCTAGGGATCTGTCTTGTTGCTTATGGCGCTTTGTCTCGCGGTTTGCTTTCGGGCCAATCGACTCCACTTCAACCAGGTGATTTTAGAAATCATCTTCCCCGGTTTTCACCCGGAAATAGGGAACGAAACGACGAGCTAGTCAATGAATTGCAAAAGTTAGCTGAGAGCAAAGGTGTGACGGCTGCGCAGCTGGCTCTGGCCTGGGTCTTGCACCAAGGCGAAGATATCGTAACTCTGATAGGGACTTCGAAAAGAGCAAGACTTCTTGAAAACCTGAAATGTGAGAACATTCAACTGAATACTGCGGATTTGGCTTTCCTTGATAAGACTTTTCATGAAGGTGCTTTTGCAGGTGATCGTTATCCTGAATTTATTACAGATGTAGTAAGGTAAAAAATGCTATCGGGCCCACACCTCCACTTGACTTCAACAGTTTAGAAGGAAGCTTTGATAAATTTCAGTGTAAATAGAATGTATAACTCTCTCTGGTTCATCCTTAATATTGAATGGAGATATCAAACACAATTTACTTACTCTCATTCGAGGAGATTTAACAGATAATTCTTCAAAAAAGACGAGAAATCTTTTGTACGCTTCCAACTTGATACCTTTTTTCTATTCTTCCTTGATGTAATGTTGTTTCCAGGAATATCGAGACTGCTTCGCTTAGTCTTTTAGGATATTTAACACACCAATTATGATTATTCGTCTTCTGCTGCTTCTCTTCGGATTGTAAACTTTTCAAGGTAATTGCTCCATGGCAG
>JBKPPX010000377.1:0-4360 GCA_046733815.1 Thermoproteota archaeon
CATAGAGGAAGGCCTGAATGCCGCAAGCAACATTGGAGATGACCGACTTCAGATGGAATACCAGGGGCAGGTAACACCGGACTCATTCACACACGGCAGCTCCGTACAGAGGGTAGGCTGGTTTGAAAGGGGATTGCAAGCTGGTGACATCAATTCCTGTAATACCTTCGAAGCAATGACCTAATAAAAATGGGATTATATTTTATTCATAGACTGGTTTTCCTTCAGAATTATACCTTTTGATCTTTCTGCTAGGAGGCGGTGGTGCATTGGTAGAATTGGTCGGCTGAGGCGTTGTCTGATCCTTTACCTTTTCTACAGTTTCGTCTTTCTTGCGGCGTAGTTTGTCAAGAAAGCCCATTGATATTATCATTGGATCGCAATAGATAAAGGGTTGCAAAGAAGATACAGAGACGCAACTTTAGGCCTAAATTGAGTGTAACTTAAAGGAAATTAAATCAAACTCCACATTCTGCACAATTGAAAATCAAGATAACAAAATTCAATTTCATATATACCTTCTTTGGCATATGTAGAGTTGGCAGATGAATAAAGTGATTATCCTAGCTATTTTTTAGTTAACACTTTTTTATTGTAGTGGGAGGAAGGGAATGGAGCATGCATCAAATGAAGAAAATCGACATAGAACGCTTAAAAAGGTATTCGGGGAGTAATAATGGAAGATGAACCCTGTAGTCCATTTTGAAATGCCAGCCGAAGAGAGAAAGCGGATGGCTGACTTTTATACTAAAGTCTTTGGCTGGAAAACCCAACAGCTAGGTGAAGATATGGGAAATTATGTGTTAGCTACTACAACAGATTCTGACGAAAATGGTCCAAAAAAGCCAGGTGCAATAAATGGAGGTTTCTTCCAGAAAACTGATGATAAACCCGCACAATATCCCTCAGTGCTTATCGCGGTGGATGATATTAAGGAGCACATCAATAGGGTGGAGAAGTCAGGAGGTAAGGTGCTCGGCGAACCCTGGAATATACCGGGAATCGGCTTATATGTATCTTTTTTTGATACGGAAGGCAACAGGGTAGGCATGATTCAACCAGTTCGTTAAGACTATACAGCACAAGTTCAAATCCAAAAATATAGTAGAGAGACACACACACACATACCGTCAAGAAACCGAAACCAGCGAAAAATATGCAAATAACAAATGATAGTCACAGTGACAAAACGATCTGAATATTTCCTACAGAGCCGATGAGTATCTTGTGACAGTACGTGTGACTATATGCGAAGTACTTTAGAACCTAGACATACTATGGACTTGATAACAATGGCGATGAATGATGATTAGAAAAATGAAAAAGTCTGCCTCACTATGAATTAGTGTTGGACAAGAACAATTGAGGCTCATCTCCCTGTAACCACTATTTTTTATAAGATATATTTATCACACAGTGAAAAATATAGAGGAAGCAAGGACGAGTCGCGAGGTATATTATATACTATCTTCTATAGATCTGATACAAAACTAATTAGATTAGAATAGAATTATACTGTCATTGAGGATATATATGGAGACGAATTATTCAATTCATGCTTTTTTCAAAGATAGTGGTTGCAGTAGACGGTTCTGAAAGCTCTAACAAAGTTTACGATGTGGCTGCCCAACTTGCTAAACTTTCTAATGGCAAATTAATTATAGTTCATGTAGTGATGCCACCCCAACCAGTCGGTGGTCTGTTTTACACTGACGCTTATAGCATTGATAAGTTAAGAATTGATTTGGAAGAAGCTGGAAATAGACTTCTACAGAGTTATTCTGAAAAGTCAATAAATGAATACAATATTGCAGTTGAAACTATTCTGGCCCAAGGTTATCCACCAGATGCCATCATTAGAGAGGCAAACGCAAAAGGCGCAGACTTAATCGTCGTCGGAAGTAGAGGATTTAGCGGAGCCAAACATTTTTTTATTGGAAGCGTACCAAATTCAGTCTTGCATCATTCAACCGTTCCTGTCTTACTTGTGAAATGACTCATATTTGTATGAAATGCCTTACGCACCCACTTATCAAGATCCTATTTACTTTCCCTGTTGTTATTACTTGTTTCTTGGTTGCTTCTATATGTCGCGGTCTGCGAAGATATTTTTTGCTCTAACCAATCTAAGCATTCTTATTCTGATTTTGGAGCAGGGACTGTCTTATCTTGAGAGCCATTACTACGGATATTATGGACATGACGGCAGCCGTGGTAAAGATCAAAGTGTAAGATTCCGGAGCAGGAAAACTGCCTACATGTCCTTGTATATTTATTTGCCATGCCTGCATCAAAACCCCTGCAACAGCAGGCCCTACGGAACTACCAATTATTCTCAATAGAGAAGTCATTCCAATAGAAGTGACCATATTTTTGTACGGGGTGGCAAGAAGCACGATATTCATAAGTCCTACACTACCAAGCGATAATCCAGTTGAAACGATTGCGAGAGCGACAGACACCATCCATGGTTGTGAGTGAAATGTTGCAAGCATAAAAAAACCAAAAGCGTTTATTGCATATCCCATTATTGCAGGCCGGATTGAGCCTAGTTTCGATACTATGTATCCAGATGTCGGACCAAAGATTAGCAAGATTATCGAGAAAGGCAATTGAATTGCAGCAGCGCCTGTTATGCTGTAACCAAAGCCGACCGGAGGAGGGCTTTCTGCAAGTATTGGTATTGTTTGAAAGACCATGAACATAGAGAAACCTAGGATTATCATCATGATATTGGCGAACAGTAGGACTTTGTTTTGCAACAATTTTAGGTCTATTAGCGGGTGAATGGCTCTTCTTTCAGCAACCAGAAATGCTACAAAAGCGGTTATACAACCTGCAGACAAAATTGCTAATTGTGAAATTAGCTGTGTGCTATTACTTGCTGTCGTCCTAGTTTCAATGAAGGTCAGAGAGAGCAGAAAAAGGGTGATGGTTGCTGCTAGAGTAACGGCTCCTACCACATCTAGTGATTTATTTTTGTTGATAGAACCTGTGTGTTCCTTCGGTGATGACGATGATGTTATCGTTGTCGTTGTCGCCGTCATCGTCATCCAATCAGAATGTACCTTTCCTATCCTTGCAAATTTCCAAACTACTATTGGTAGCAAGATGGCAACTGGCAGAATTGATAGGAATGTTGTTCTCCATCCTGAATACTCTGCAATGGTGGCGCCAATCAGTAACCCTAGGATTGAGCCACTTGCAAACATCGAAGTTATTACGCCTTGACCTATGGCAAGGCGACTTTTTGGAAATTGCTCTCTAATAACACTGAATGCAATTGGAAACATTGACATGCCTACGCCCTGCATGCCTCTTGCGATGATAAAGCTATAGAAGTCTGTTGTCAGCCCGCCTACCATTACCCCAACAGCATATACTCCCATCACTGCGAGAAGTATTTTCTTTTTTCCATAAATCTCTGCCAGGCTACTTGTAATTGGTGTCATTACTGCTCCGACTACCAGATAAGTTGTAAGTATCCAAGGTGAGAGGCCATATGAAAGGTTAAATTCGCTTATAATATTTGGAAGAGACGGAACCAGCATGGTTTCCGTATACATGACTAGTGTGGCTATTGAGCTCAGAATGGCAAGGGTCTTCCAAGCAGACCGAGGTATTTTGTCTGTTGCCTTCTTAATGGTTGATGACGATGACGACGATGTATCTTCTCTAGAGGCTGTTGAATCAGATACCTTGTTATTTCTTCTTAGTTCTTCCAATTCCTATCACATTTATGTGTAAAATTTATTCAGATCAGCCTTTGTTTTCTATGATGCAAAAGCTGTTGTCGTTGTTTTCTGACCTGAATTGTATTGTTGTTGTAATTATTGCTTTTTTCTACTCTACTTTCAATCTGGCTTGGTGACTTTAGATAAAGACTTGCAACAGTTCGAGCAATCTTGCAAAGAGTTCTCTTGGTTATTTCAAGCTCTTCCTCTGACAGTCCCTGACGGGAAGCTTTTTCTAGGTCAATAGCACATTTTATTATCGATTCCCATTTTGCCTCCGATTTGCCAGTTAGAAATATCATGTTGTTTCTGCGGTCATTATGATCAGATCTTCTTATCACTATTCCCTGTTCTTCGAGCTTATCTATTATGGGAACAATTGTGGATGCTTCGATTCCAATTGTATTTGCAATTTCTTTTTGAGTCATTCCATCCTTTACAAGCGCCAGGGTTCCAATTACTCTAGACTGAGCGACTGTAATATCCGCCTTTCTTCTTAATTGCTGATCAAATGCACTTTCAAAGACTTTGGCAGTGCTTTTGACTATGAACCCAAGATTATCTTGATAATCATACTTTCGCATAATTAGGACCCTAATGATTAGGGACAGAAGCGTCATATAAAG
>JBKPPX010000378.1:0-5836 GCA_046733815.1 Thermoproteota archaeon
GGTAAATACTTACCGTCTACAAATATCTTTCAATACTTGATTCCAATGGGCATCTATTAATCTAAAAGATCCAACATTAATCATGCCTGCCTCCCATAAATGCTATATTACCTCTCATCGGGAAGCTCCTCAAATTGAAGATGATTCTTTTTTATTTGACACGATTTTTTTTATCATGCATAGTTTTCAATACTCCCAGTCCTATCAGTACAGCTCCAAGTAGTATTGTGAAGCTAACTGTGCGTTGCATACCTCCGATATCTTCAGAAGAAAGATTTGCTTGAACAATAGTTATGATTATACCTGCAATTATCAATCCACCATTGATAAAAAGTAATGACGATATTGTCTTTGAAGGTTTTTTTCTACCTATTACAAAACCTATTATAGACATTATTACTGCTCCTCCTCCGAATACTCCTCCACGAATCTCTTCTTCAAATGGTAAAAAACCTTTTCCGCGTAATCCGCTAGGTGAATTAATAGAAGCAGTTAACACATCTGCGCCATAAATCACTAGAAATATTAAGGACACACTCAATAAAACAATAGAAATTGTTACTCTATTCATAGTTAGGGTATATCGATCAGTTTAATATATGTAGTTATAGGATAGATGGACGTTGAAATTCTTTTATGATGTAATAGATAAGGTAGATAAAACTGTTGGAGGTATTATTTTAATTATGGAACAAAAAATATGGATCTATTGTAAAGTCCATCGTAGAAGTCCTCGTAAATAAATGATAAAGGACGAAAAGTTGAGGCATCCATAAATAATAATAACTGTTTGCTATAATATAGGATTATCATTCTGACGTAAACATGTTGTCTCTTTATCTATATTTTTTAATAATTAATAAACGATAAAAAATTATATAGTGAATCCTCTATTCTCTACAGACATTTTTCAAATACTGCAAATCACGCTTTTTGAAAATATATTATAGAAAAGCTGAAGGGCTTCAAATGTGTTCGTAGATGATCCAATGGAATTGATGTTGTTGAAACTATCATGATAATTTTTTGAATTAACAGGTTTTTAGTAAGAATAGATGTACAACAATAAAGATGATAGTCTCTACATACTTTAAATCCTATGATCTGGAGCAAAAAATTTTAAAAAATTATTTATATGTAAAAGGAGTTATTTTATTTAGACATAAAGAGCGAGGCATTTAATAGAAAATCTATGTATTATCTTAATGCTATCTGTAGGCTAGATAGCCTGAATTGAACCTAGTACAATCATTACTTTATGCAGAATAATTTTTTATTACATCTATCTAATATCACATTGTGGTTGGTTGTAATCCTTTGACTATCTTTCGTCATAGATAGAAGATAATAATGATGTGCTATCCTACGGTTGTCTACATTACAGTTAATTTCAAAGTCACCACAATACACAAAACTTTTTTATTAAAAGTTTGTGATAGTGTAGAATAATATAGTAGTAGAATTTGAAATGTAGATAATTTTCCTTAATACGATAGCAGAGACTGAAAAGTAACAAATAATGTTCTAATAAGAACTTTTGCCAATAATGAAGTATTATTCTAATAATAAACATACAAGTTTTTAAATGCCATAAGGGTTTCATTTATTCTATGGAGAAAGGGATCTTCAGAAAAACCCACGACCACAAATTGGCATTCATCTTATCATCAGTCATGTTGACAATTATATTATCAATAATGCTGTCTTATAATCATGACTTACTGAATTCCACAGCAGAAGCCCAGACATTAGGAAATGATACTGTTGGTGCTAGTCCTAGCAATAACGGTTTTGACATCTCAGACTTGTTTACAAAAGTTGAAGGCTCAGTAGTACAAGTTACTGATCCAAATACTCCTGGTCTTCTTGGACCTAGACTAGGCTCTGGTTTTGTCTATGATAGTGAGGGACATATTATCACCAATAATCATGTAGTTGCTGGCGGAAATGGAGATCTAGATGTTACTTTTCTAGACGGTAATGTTTACAATGCTAAGTTGGTAGGAGCTGATCCATATGCAGACTTGGCAGTTTTGAAAGTAGAAGGTGTACCTAAAGACAAACTCGTACCATTACCTCTTGGCAATTCTTCTTCTTTAAAGATCGGACAACCTGTTGCGGCAGTAGGAAATCCATTTGGTCTTTCAGGTTCATTGACTGAAGGAATAGTTAGTGGTCTTGGTAGAAGCCTCCCATCTTCAGAACCACAGGATCCAACAAATCCACAACTAGATATGCCATTGCTGCCTGAATCTCCTACATTTTCCATTCCCGATATAATTCAGACAGATGCAGCAATTAATCCTGGAAATTCAGGTGGACCATTACTGAACACGAGAGGAGAAGTTATAGGGATAAACTCTGCTATTTTCTCTACTACTGGAGCCTATTCTGGAGTTGGATTTGCAATACCATCTAATACAATAAAAAAAGTTGTTCCCTCTTTAATTACAACAGGCTCTTATACACACCCTTATATCGGTATCACAGGTATTGATGTAACACCAGATATTGCCAAAGCAATGGGCTTGCAAGAAGCAAGAGGTTTTCTTATAACTGATGTTACTGCCGAAGGTCCAGCTGCTAAAGCAGGAATACGAGGCGGCGATTTACTTAGCGACATAAAAGGAAGACAAATAGAACTAGGAGGAGATGTCGTTGTGAAAATAGATAATATAACGGTTAGAAAGATTGATGATGTGCTAACATACTTAGAAAGAGAGAGGCAAGTTGGTGATACTGTACAGCTAACGGTACTTAGAGATGGACAATTACAGCAAATTCCTCTGACACTTGCTGCAAGACCATCTATTTCGCAGCAACAACAGCCGCAACAACTAGCTCAGTCTCCTAACCAGCCCTCACTTGGCATCACAGGTATTAGTGTAACACCAGATATTGCCAAAGCAATGGGCTTGCAAGAAGCAAGAGGTTTTCTTATCACCGGCATTATTGCAGGAGGTCCTTCAGATAAAGCTGGATTACGTGGAGGTTACATAGTTGATAATATCAATGGGACAGAAATACAGCTAGGAGGAGATCTCATAGTCAAAATAGATAATAAGACTGTTACAAATATAAACGACATACTTACTTATCTTAATTCACAAAGGAAAGTTGGTGATACTGTACAGCTAACGGTACTTAGAGATGGACAATTACAGCAAATTCCTGTAACACTTGTTGCAAGCTCTAGTTTACCTGAATTTGCTAACCCCGAATCACCACTACAACAACAACCAGACAAATCATTACCGCCACCTTCACCATCAGAACCACCAGATAACGATAAATTCTCAGATAATCTTTATGATGAATGTGTAAAGCTGGCAGGCAAAGAGACATGTGACTTGCTGTTTAGAAGATAACATATGGAAGAATATATGCATAAGATTTAGAGAAGATGTACAATTATTTGATCAAGAGTATATAGAAATCTATCTTCAGTATGTATCTATTCTTTTTCTCCTATTTCTAAAACTTTGTCTGTTATATATCAAAAAACAAATTTTTTACTCAAGCATCAATATAGTCACTCGTAGACATATTTCTACTATATATATGGAAGAAAAACAAAATAGAATAGGACAGGACAAGCTATCATGTAGCATACATCTATCTAATTAACTCGTATCATTTAATGGGTGTATTTTCTAGCCTGATTATATTCAGAGTAATTTTATATTGAATCTTCTTTTAGAACTTAACAGTTATTAAATTATTAAATATTTATAATTGAAAGCAATACTATGTTGTGATTATTTTTATTAATCTGGTACTATGTTTTTTGATGATTTATTAATAAATCATCAAAAAACATTTGCAAACTAATTATTAATTACAAACAAAGGTTACTGTTATTATATTTAAAGTCCTGGATAGGCACCGTATTGTTAAAAAGAATATGTTATATTGAAAAAATACAATAAATACAATCCAATACAACCAAATAACTATAAAAAGTTCACTGTGTTTGTGCCTGACACAATCTGTAGAGCATGTGGTTCAGAATTCGAGGCTTTATCTCTCTGTCAATTTTGCAATGAAATAATAAAATATACATGTATGACTTGTGGATTTATTTCTGATGAAAAAATACATGCTGATTGTAGAACTGCAGAATTTCTAATAACACACCAGAACAAGTAAGCAGTTCAAGTCGTAAACGGCAATAAATATTAATCAGTAGTAAAATAGATTGGAACTTTCAATGTCATACTGACATCTCTGTGGAATTCTTGAACGATGAATATTAAGATCCTTTGTAATGTTTGAAAGATTACTGTGATGGGTTTCTTTAATTTGAACAGTAATTGTATATTATTGAGCTTGCTATTGTTAATTCTATTTTCTAAAGAGTTGATCTGAATGTTTCTTATGTTGTTGGTATTATTGTTTTGTTGTACCATTCCTATTCACCACTTCAATATGTTTTATATCTATCTTAGAATGTAATTTAAAGAACTACTAATGGATTTGAAATTTCATAGTATATTGAATTTTCTTTAACGGACTTTATTAGTTATAAGTATAAAAAATAATGATGACCTTAAGAATTAGGGTTGAGCAATCAGTGCATAATGATTTGTTATTCAAACTACAAGAATTTTTTATTGAAAAGGGTTATAAAAAAAATATGCCATTGCTATTACACTATGTAGATTTAAAAACAGATGATGTCATACTAGATGTTGGTGGAAATACTGGAAAGATAACAAATCTATATTCAGGAAATAGCAAAAAGATCTTCGTTCTTGAGCCTGAGCATAAGAATTTGCGATTTGGAATAAAGCATAGAAAGCATATAGGATTTGTAGAAGGAGAAGCTGGAAGAATACCTTTTCCAAGCGAATACTTTGACAAGGTAGTGATTCTTTTGTCATTTCATCATATTCGTGAGCAAGATACAGCTTTACAAGAAATAAAGAGAGTTCTAAAGGCAACTGGAAGATTAATCATGCTTGAGCTTGATCCCTCTTTGAGATTGGGTAAATGGATAATGTTTTATGAGAATACTATTAGGCATATGGGCTGCAAATATTATTGTCCACTTGAATTGAAAAATAAGATTGAAAAACACAGTTTCCAAAAGGCGTTCGTAAGATCAGCTGCCAAAGGTTATTTCTTAATTGCATCTAAATAGGTACTATGAGCATGGCCAACTTTAAGTCTCATCAATGAGATAGCTTTACATCAGAATTGAGATAATGTTGATAATAGATGGAAAAAATGAGGAGAAAAAGTCATATAAGAAAATAGTGAATAGTAACTTCAAAATGTATATATCTATTAATTCCAGTTACAGGGATTAATTAATTTGACATATCTTATATAGCAACAGGTTGTAGACAATAACCCACAACGACTGCAGCACAATATGTTGGTGCCGACTGTTACGTACTCGCTATAGATTTGTCAATGCAGATGTTAACAGTTGCAACGACTAGTCTGCATCATTAACACAAAACAAGAATATAGAGAAAGCGATTTTGAAATACTGATTTAGCATAATCATTTTTTGGATATACCTTTATTATCTCTGTGGATAAATGTTTCTACCTAATTTTGTGCAGCTTTGTTTAAGAAAAAAAAGGCTACAATATCGGTACTTGTTGAAATTATGATAATAATGATATCCTCTTCTATATAATATGAAATGAGTCGATAGTAAATGAAATAGTATTCTCTTTTTAACAGAATCCCTTTATCATGAGGAAATTAACCTCTCTTCTTTGAAGACACAACTATTTTTAGTATATAAGTTAATAGCTCTAGCAAGGAATTTTTCAAGTAGAATAAAGTCTATTTATTTCAATTTTTTAGGACAGATATATCG
>JBKPPX010000379.1:0-3849 GCA_046733815.1 Thermoproteota archaeon
CGGTATTAATGGCTTCTATCGTTGTGTGGATAGCGATAGTAGCAATAGTATTAGCTCCAGCAGCAGTATATGGAAATAAGGACGAAGGAAATCCGTCTTCATCGAGTGATGATTGTAAGTCTGACGAATTGCCTACAAGCATAGACGGAAAGATAAGGTGTATGGAGCAAGGAGAATGTTACTCAGGAGAGTTTGAGTTTGATGGAAAGGAAAAGGAAGTAAAAAATTGCAACTTTATGATGAGTACCGAATAGTACAAAGTTTCTTATCGTACGGAGCGCTGGCATAATTAAGATATTTAATCGAACCAGAACTTGAAGATATTATTATTAGTGTTGTAAGAAGTAAAATTGCAAAAAAAAGATTAGACTTAAACAATTAATATTATTCTACTTGCTCTGCCGTAAAGAGATTTACAAACATTGTCGATATTTTCTTCAATTATACTATGTGAGTTTAGTTGCTAATTTTATACATTATTGTATCAGATAATTATATGTCATAGAAACATGCTTCTTTTATGGATAGTGTACGAGTATGTGCATACGTCTCCTTTGTTTCCTGTCCTGGATTAATTGTAAATAGACTTATCTGTAGCTATAAGCGATAACTACTTTATTGTGGGACATTGTAAACAGTTTGATTAATAATACATATTTAGAGTTGTAGACAAAAGTAAAAATAAGGCGCTAGAAAAAATATATTTATTTTATAATAGTAAATTGGTCTATTATTGTCCCATTATTATTAGCATAAAACTTGCCTGTTAGTGTTTTTCCATTATTTGTTATATCGACATCCAGTACTCCAAATCCTATATAGTCTTTAACATAGTAACTGTTTCCTCTTATAGTGGCTTCTTGAGCTTTAGAAGCTTTTTTAGTGGCTTGTTGAGCTTTAAAAGGATAAAGATCCTCTCCTCCTGTGCCTACTGTAGCAAATATCTGCCCATCTGGATCTGTATAGATTGTTTTATTTGTACTAGTTTCTATTGGATGCTTTGGACTAGTACTATTGAATTTGATAGGGTATGTCCTCTGATAGTTGTGATTATGTCCTTGAAGTGCAAGATCTACTCCATACTGTTCAAAGAGTGGATGATATGTACTTCTTAATAACGCAATAGCAGGATGTTTACTTGGTAGAGTATACATCTGTTTATGATAATATACTATTATCCAATCTATATTTGGATTTGATGCTGCCTTTGAAAGATCATTTTTTACGAATTTATACTGTGCAGAATCTACAAGGAATGGAATTTCTGTTGAAAGTGCAAGAAAGTGAATGTTTTTGTAGTTAAATGAGTAATATTGTTCTGTGAGTCCAAAAGGGTTCAGATATCTATATAGCTGTCCAAGGCCTCGATGATCATGATTTCCTATTGTAATTTTCATTTTGTCTTCTATAGGTTTTACTATCTTAAACCAGCACTCATCACTAGTAGTATTATATGAATAGTCTCCTAATGCCAGTACTAATGCTGGGTTCTTACCAACTATATTATTTACAGTGTTGTTTGTATTAGAAGTACATCCCCAATCTCCTACAGCTGCAAAGTTAAAATCTGGAACAGTAGGTACATGTTGAGCATCTGCCATCTGTGTTTGTATTGATGGGGTCTGAGTAAGAGATGTAATTGACAACAAAAGGAGTGCCATTGCAGAGAGGGCAATTAGTCTCTTCATAAATAGTCGCTGTTTTGTTATGTTTATACTTTCTATATAGTTAAATTTCATTAGTAGCTTGTTATTCAATTTTTTAAAGATTTGGGTCATGGAAGCTTAGTTATCAAAAAAGTGCTCATTATTCTATTAATAGATTAGTAACGATAAATCATTATAATATTTGATATTTCATAGTATACTTATAATCTGTCTTTTTCTATTAATAACAGATCTTCCAATTACATATAACTAAATAATTTACCGAGATTTTACTCAATGCACGGGGTGAGAGCAATTGGTGTTGGAGGCTAAGATGATGGCGGCGGATGGTACTAAGTGTTCAGACTAGTAAACGCATTATTAGCAATAAGAAGAGGCAAATCTAAGATTGCTTGTATAATCTTTTCCTACAATCTTACTCCTATAACAATTCTATACTTGATACGAGTTTGTTACAATTAAAAGGCTGAGATCAAGAATCGAAAGCATCAAAAATTCTCAAGTAACTATGATCCCTCGCTAGATCATGTATAAAAATGATATATAATTCAATCAGGCTTAATTCTCAATAAATAAATAGCAGATATTTTTTTATATCAGAGGCTTAATTAACTACCAAGTTTACAAAATCATCTACTTGGTTTATTAAAAAGATTTATAATGACTCGTGTATCTGTATGAGTGAAATGCATTTAAAAAATGGGTCTACACTATTGTCATTTTCTTTTGTTATTAGTATCAGCGTTACTATTATTTTACTTTTGAATACAAGTATCAACGTTTATGCTCAATCAAAAAAACAGTCTCAAAGTATTGGTGACATTACAATCAACAATCCTAACCTAAAAGTTGAACTGGTAAATGATGAAGTTATAGCCCCTACTAGTATGGCTTTCTTAGGTCCAGATGATTTTTTGGTATTGGGAAAAGATGGTACAGTTAATAGGGTTACAAATGGTCAAATGCTCCCAGAACCATTACTTCAACTAAATACAGTTAATAGTAAAGATGAAAGAGGTTTGCTCGGAATTGATGTTTTAAAACAGAGTGGTGGCACTAATCCAACTTATGTTTTCTTGTATTACACTGAAGGAGGAGGTACAGGAGATAAAGCAGGTGCTGATGATGGTGGTGGTGGTACTGCTGGTTCTGATCAGACTACAGTTATTAGAAATCATCTCTATCGATATGAACTGGTGAATAATAAATTAGTAAATCCTCGTCTTCTTTTAGATTTACCGGGTAATCCAGGTCCGGCGCATCAAGGTGGAAAAGTAGCAATTGGTCCAGATAACAATGTCTATGTTTCTATAGGAGATGAAAGACCTACTGCTTTCGCAGAACCAGAAGGTAAAACAAAAGCTCAGAACTATGCTGATGCAGTAGATCCTGATGGAAGAGCTGGTATTCTGAGGGTTACTCCTGATGGACAAGTGGTAAATGGTAAAGGTATACTTGGGGATCAAGATCCTCTAAACAAATACTATGGCTATGGAATACGTAATAGTTTTGGAATTGGATTTGATCCTGTAACCGGAAACTTATGGGAAACAGAGAATGGTCCAGATTGTTGTGATGAGATAAACCTTGTTCAAGCAGGATTTAATGGTGGATGGACTCAAGTAGTAGGTCAATGGAGAGTAGCAGATCCTAATACTCCACCATTAACAAGAGGAGAGCAACCAGCTTCACCAAATCCTCAAGGTCTAGTTGATTTTGGTGGAAAAGGAAAATACAGTGAGCCTGAATTTGTTTGGACTGGTACGATTGGTCCTACAGCTGTACTCTTCTTTAATTCTGATAGGTTAGGCAATCAATATCAAAATGATATGTTTGTAGGCAGTGCAGCGGGCACAATATTTGATTTTGATTTGAACAAAGACAGAACAGCTTTATCGCTTAATGGGACACTATCAGATAAAATAGCAGATAGTGATACAGATTTAAAAGACGTAACATTTGCTGAGGGTTTTGACATAGTAACAGATATCAAAACTGGGCCTGATGGTTATCTATATGTAGTTACAGGTGTAAGGGAAGATCATGGAACAATATACAGAATAGTACCTACAAGTATCACTACTAGCTAAGAGTACCAGCGAAGAAAGCAACAGCCAATTATAAGATTATTGATAATTAATGCAAGAACCTTCTTCTTCTTGTTGTTGTTGCTGTACTTGTA
>JBKPPX010000380.1:0-5135 GCA_046733815.1 Thermoproteota archaeon
GAGAATATTTTGTTATATTCATGGAAAATAAGCATTTCTGAGATCGTGATAAACAATATGAGAGATATAGTGTATTGAACTATGGATGTACCAATATAAGCAACCCTAAGCAATAATGGTCGACTAGTTGTCGACTGGATATCATTTCTTTTGGCGAATAGCAGCAATATAGTATTAATTATTGAAGCAACAATAACAAATGATGCAAACAATAACAAATGCAAATTGCCAGGAGTTCCTAAATCAGTTGCATAGAAAATGTTAATGAACTGGGTGTCCACTATGGTAAGAACAACCATGAGTGAAATCACTATAAGTGCCTGCTTGTTACCACTTAATTCACTAACTATAGAGAGCATAATCTTGGGTCACACTCCATATATGTCACGTCATTAACAATGAAATAATAACTGAACCCTTTATATTAAAGATCTCTGTTAATGCCAGGATCGCTCTTATTGACTAAATGTTTCAGCGAGCTTACTGCTAACTAGCATTTATAAAAAATGTCTCTGACATTACAACTTTTTGAAATGTCTCCCTACTATCAATATCTGTTCCTAATCTGACTTCATTTAATCTTCAATCTATTTCTATTATATATAGAGTCAAACTACTGTACTGTTAGCATCTTATGCTAACAAGTATTTTTACGCAACTAATTTCTCGGATGAAAAAGTTTTGAGAAATTATATGTATTTATTCTTTTTAGAATGTAAATAATAAGTCTATAAGCATCTTTCCTTTAAAATAGATATTGGAAGAAGAAAATCTTGTCTCTCATGCTGAAGAGATAAAACAGAATATACAATATGACTATAAAAGAAATGATCCTGCTTTTGTTGTTGGAACTGAAATAGAAGGTTGTCTATTGAATGATAAAGGACTTCCAATAGATGCCTCTACTCTTATTGATAAATCAATTAACACTAAATATCCACTAGATTATGAATATGGCAAATGTCAATTTGAATTCAAAACAGAGCCTTTATTTTTTTATGAATTATCTAAACTTAATGACATAATACAGGAATTTATCGAAAGTCTTGATAATCTAATAAGGAAGGCTTATCCTAATGAGAATGTGATACCTGTTTTTTTAGGAGCAAATCCATCTCCTTCAATTTTTTCAGATGAGATGATTATTACGAATAAACCAAGGTATAAGAAAATATCAGAATGGCAATCTAGTTTTCGCAATGCACAAATGGATGGTCAGTTTTTCAAACCAAATTTAGTTGGAACTGCTATACAGGGCTTTCACTTTCATTTACAGGCAAAGAATGCGGATTATACTACTCACATGTTTAACCATATTTTAAATCTTATTCCATCTTCTATTCTTTTGGGCGCTAATAGCAGATTAGTAGCAGGTAGAATTTATTCTATATATGAACCAAGGGTTTTTTTGTTTGATCAAGCCGAAGGGCACAATTCTGGTTTTCCAGCTATTGCCAAGTATTTAAATAGTCTTCAAGAATATGTTGATTATGTTGCTTCACGTGAGCCAATATTAGCATCAAATTACTATGAATTAGAAAAAGAAAGACATGATGATGTACGTATTAGGATAACTAATGATTCTTATCGTGTTGAGACAAGAATACTATCTGTTCAACCAACACCGCAAGAATTAATATGTATGATCGAATTTTTTATAGGTTATCTCCACCATACTATCTCTGAGCAAAGACCACTAAGGCCGCTAGCAGATATTAGAGAAGAAAGAATGTCAGTAATACGTTCAGGATTTAATGGACAAGGGGTATTTGATTTTAAAGAGAGTGTTAGACTTGAATTGGATTTCGCAAAAAAAGGTCTTTTTGATTTAAACGTTAACCCAGAATTTTTGGATATTTTGTATAGGAGATTAGAAAATAAGACCTCCCCTGGAGAGGTTGTAGTAAATCTATGGGATAAAAAATTTAACGGATCCTTAGAAAATACATCTGTAGAAATAATTTCAGATATTTGGGAACATACAAAAACATGCAAACCTATTACATAATCAGGAGAATATATTTTCCATATCAACATATGGAAAATATTTAATTACAAGGTAGAGGTGTCCGAAGGACCCGAAGTAAAACACTCAGCACGTAGAATATCTGAAACAAATCTAGGAATTCACTTTATTTTAGTCTTAATATTATTAGGATGAGGATTGTATTATGTAGGACTCGGTAGAGTGTGAAAGACACATTCTGCTTTATTTTGCAACTCAGGACTGTATTGCAGACTTATCACATAGATTAAAACAGCTTCAAACTCCTCAACGCTAAAAAAATAATAGAATTAAGATCTTTAGTATGGAATTTTATAGTCTCTATATCAATTCAGGAGTCATCAAATCTTCTGGTTTATAACCATGATCTCTCATTGCATATTCTTTAGCAGTTTTCATAATTTTCTCTTCTGTTTCAGCCTTGCAATTGCAGTCACAGTCCATATCTACTTCGCAGCATGATACAGTTAACATCTTCCTTTGCAAGGACTATCTATAATAAATTAGTATGAGTAATTTACTATAACATCCTTACATATACTTTCTACAAATTCTGTAGATCCGGTGTATCATTTGTGCCATCACCAGAAAATTAGAATTCCACAATACTAAGAAAAAAGGGAAAACTCGAACCTTTCAAAAGATTATACCATTGTGGAAATGCAAATGCAAGGTATCAAGTCCTTGTAATAAAGTGGTTTTGGTTTATGGATAGTGATAGTCCAGATAAACAACAATATCAGATAAGTTATAATCATGAATTCCTTTTCCAGTAACTACGCTAGCCGAAGATGCACAGCTTTCAGGTGCATTTGCTCGGATAGTAAAGCAATTAAGGCTTCCATAAGTAGAAGAGTAACATTATTTGATCGAGTTAAAATAACATTATAAAATAATAGTAATATATACATTTAACAATGAAGCTATATCAGAAACTAACATTAATTACCGCAATTCTTGGTCTTGTCGTTCCATTGTTAGGAGTATTTGCTTATGTTTTTATAAATAGTCTAACTGGTATTCCAGTTTTAGCTCTTTTCTTAGGTACCGCAGTCCTTATTGCGATTCTAATAATTGCAATTAATATAGCGGCTCTCGTTGTGGTATTTTATATTAAAAATACAAGACTTGTAGGAATCATATTAATTTCTTGTGGAGCCCTTCTATTTCTAACAGTACAAATATGGGGTGTTCCAGGACTAGTATTGTATATAGTATCGGGTATAATTGCATTAAGAGAAAAGCCAACTCCTCCTATTAGAAAATATACAATTCAATGTCTTACATGTGATAAAGAATTAAAAGGTATTAACCATCCTGACTTTGCTAAAGATCATTTAGTTGATAATCCTACTCATTTAGAATATAGAGTATTTGTAGAAATACTTCCTACCACTGATACAAGTAGCAAATTTCCCTAAATTTATACCATATAAGAAATCAAAACATTAACTTGTCCTTTCCTATATACCCTACTCCCTTCATATCTTTTTCATATTATTCATAAAACATAAATCATATGTACAGCTTGATAAATAATATTGCTGGTGTTATTATCTAAAAACGAGCGATTATTTTTGCATGTTTCATAATTTCTGTTGTTTTATCAGACCCAAATGTACAGAATTACTGTATAAGGTAAATTCAGTTTTCTTAAAATGCTTAACTGTGAAATAGTTTGTATAATATATTACCTTGAAAATGTCTCATAATGATGTTAAAGTGGCAGTAGTAACAGGTTCAAGTAGAGGTATTGGCAAAGCCATTGCTAAAGAATTTGCTAAGAACGGCCATTCTGTTGTGCTAAACTCAAGAGATGAACAGGATCTAAGCAGAGCTGCTCAAGATATAGATAAAGAAATGCGAGATAATAATGTAATTTCATATGTTCCAGGCGATGTATCACAAGAACATGTCTGCAAATCATTGATAGAAGAAGCTGTTAAAAGATTTGGTAGACTCGATGTATTAGTCAATAACGCTGGCATAAGCGGTGTCTCGAAGAAAATAAATGAACTATCAACTAACGATTGGGATTATGTTATCGATGTAAATCTGAAAGGTGCATTTCTCTGTACCAGAGAAGCATTGAAGCATATGATTCAAAATAGCGATAGTAGCACTAATACTAAAAATAATTATTCTATAGTAAATATCTCTTCTGTTCATCAATCCATACCGCAACCAGACGCTGCCCCTTATGCTGCTTCTAAAGGAGGTATGGAGATGCTGACAAAAAATACAGCTATGGAAGTAGCTGATAAAGGGATACGCGTTAATGGTATCGCACCAGGGGCAATAGCAACAGATATGAATAAAGATTTACTTGAAGATGAACAAAAGAAAAAAGGTGAAGAACAAAGAATTCCACTTAAAAGAATTGGTCAGCCTGAAGAAATAGCTAAAGTAGCATTGTTTTTAGCTTCAGATAATGCGAGCTACATTACAGGGACAACAATCTATGTTGACGGCGGACTAACATTAACTTCATAAGAAATAACAAAATACAAATTAAAATGTTAGTGAGGTTAATATAATACAATAATTGCCAAACCCTTCAGTGTTCATGCTATGAAATATGGATAAGCAATAATATTTGTGGCATTTCGTTTGCCTTGAAATAAAGTATATTTGATGTCCTCTTTCCCTGATAAAATACAATTGCTAAACACAAAGATATTAATACAAAATCTAGAAGAGAAGTAACTATATGTCCTCTAAAGACATAGAAGAGAAGGCAAATAGAAGAAGCTTTTTAGATTTATACAAACTCATCAAATAGATCTTTTCAGCTTATAGTGGCTTTACAACCTGTAGTAATAACGGCACGCTAACATTTGGCTTCTAAAAAATATTGGCAGTTATTACTGTCACAATTCGTGTCTTTTCTTTTTCGCCAAAGAAAACAACTGTAATTAAACACAGCAATGCAATATTAAGTAATGAGTATTGCTAAGGGAACTAGTACAGCTGCTGTTATCATTCAATTAGCAATATCGGCTTTTCCATGATGAAAATCTTCTGATTCTTCTATTCTGTAGGTATCTTTTTGATTCAACAGACTTGACTGTCAATAATGTTTACGTCAATATAATGTAGAGATTACACGACCAAGAATAAGCTGCAGTAG
>JBKPPX010000381.1:0-2061 GCA_046733815.1 Thermoproteota archaeon
GGAAATAGAAGAAGGAGTTAAACCAGATATTATCGAAGTTATTCAAAATTCGTCTAAGGCAAAGGATCTTTATATGAATATTGTGAAAGACGCTGTAGAAGAAATACTGCTGATATTTCCTACTATTAATGCTTTCACTCGCCAAGAGAAAATAGGAGTAATACAATGGTTAAAAGAAGTAGTAACAAAAGAGCAGTACAATAAACTAAAAGTTAGAATCTTGATGCCCATCCACAAATCAACTGAACATACAGTACAAGATTTAAAACAACAATGTCATCAAAACAATATTGATGTTCGATTCATCGAACAATCTGCAGGAAGTAAAGCCACATTTTTAGTAGTCGATAGAAAAGTTTCATTAGTGATGGAATTAAAGGATGATTCAAAACAGACTTTCGATGAAGCCATAGGATTATCAATATATTCTAATAGCAAATCAGGGGTTCTATCTTTTGTTGCTATATTTGAAAACCTTTGGATACAAACTGAATTATATCTACAAGTTAAGCAAGCAAATGAACAATTAAAAATACATGACAAAATAATGAACGAATTTATTAATGTAGCATCACATGAATTGCGAAGTCCTATACAGCCTATAGTTGGTATATCTGAAGTTCTTCGCTCCAAAATAAAAAATGATGAGCAACTTATGTTACTCAGTGTAGTAATCAGAAATGCAAAAAGACTCCAACGACTTGCAGAAAATATACTAGATGTTACAAAAATAGAAAGCAGATCACTAAATCTAAACAATGAGAGGTTCGAATTAAATGGTGTAATATCAAATGCCATACAAGATGTTAAAGACCAGGTTGATAATCTGAAAGTAAAACTACTATATGATATTAAAGGTGATATTATTTCAGTAGAAGCAGATAGAGGAAGAATGATTCAAGTTATCTCTAATCTGATAAACAACTCTATTAAATTTACTAGAGAAGGAAGTATATCAATTAATATGGAAAGGAAAGAAGATGAACAACAGGTTATCATTAGCGTTAAGGATACTGGAGAAGGTATTAACCCTGAAATTTTACCTAGATTATTTTCAAAGTATGCTACAAAATCCTTTGAAGGTAATGGTCTAGGATTAGGATTATTCATCTGCAAAAGTATTGTAGAATCTCATGGCGGAAAGATATGGGCTGAGAATAATAATAATACTGATAGCAAAGAAAAAGGAGCTAAGTTTACCTTTAACTTGCCATTAATAAGGTCGCAAAAGACAAACAAGATGATTGGAGCAGATAATTAGATCAATATCAATGAATAAGAGAATATTACTAGTAGATGATGAGTCTGGTATGACTTTGCTTTTTAACACTGCTTTAGAAGATAGTGGATTTCAGGTAGATACATTTAATGATGGAATGAAGGCTTGATTGTTGAACTGATTTATCATTAAAATCTTTTCCCAATGCTTCGGACCTTTGTAGATTACACCAAGCAGCTTAGTTAATTCGTTTATTTATCATTTATTATGGTGAGTCAACTCATTGTATTAACTTATGAGTATTAAAAATGACTGCTGAAAAGAAGAAAATTGCTTTGGTTACTGGAGGTAACAGAGGCCTAGGATTTGAGACTTGCCGTCAGCTGGCCCAATTGGGTATGAGCGTTATATTAAGTGCTCGAGATATAGTTAAAGGAGAGAAAGCTGCAAAACAATTGTCTGATAGAGGATTAGATGTGGTGTTTTACCAACTTGATGTATCGAATCAAAGTCATATTAATAGTATATCGGAACAACTAATGCAACAATTTACACGATTAGATGTGCTTGTCAATAATGCAGCCATCCTCTATGATACATGGCAACATGCCATCAATGCAGACCTGGAGGTCGTGAATCAAGCAATAATAACTAATCTATTTGGTTCTTGGAGATTATCTCAAGTCTTCGTACCTATAATGAAGACAAACAAGTATGGTAGAATTGTAAATGTGTCAAGTGGAGCGGGCTCTCTGCATTATATGGGTAGTGGAGGTGGTGGAACACCAGCCTATAGTGTCTCTAAAGCAGCTCTTAATGCACTTACTAGGATTCTAGCAGCC
>JBKPPX010000382.1:0-2956 GCA_046733815.1 Thermoproteota archaeon
TACAAGAAAGAGTACAAGCCAAAGCAGAAGCTATAGGTGGTGGTGGAGGCGGAGAAGGAAGCTTTGTTACCAAGCCAGAAGAAATACCTGCAGCTGAAGATACAAAACAAGTAGGAAAGACAATGAAGAAATCGCTTAAGACAAAAGGCGCTACCAGGAAGAAAGAATGCAATAACGACCTTGCAACCATTTCTAAGCAGCTTGAAAAACAAGCAAATCAGCTGGCTAAAATAGAGAAGCTAATTCAAACATTACAAAAATCTTTCCGTACAATAGATAAACAATCAAATACAATAAAGAAGCTTTACACGATTGTAACGCAATTACAAAGGAGACAAACGCATCCCAGTCATTTTCTACAAGAACAACAACGACAAAAACGTAACCGAAAGAAGAGAGCAAGGACCTGAACCATTATCTCAAACAGAAGTAAGCAAGAATAACAATAACTTGGTTCCTCAGAGTATTGAATTTATTGGGCTGTATATCATCTAATCAATTAACTTCATAAGTCAATTAACAGCGCAAACAGATACTTTGTATCTTCCTTTGACTTTATATATAGAATTATCTGTAGGCAAACATCTAAATCACTATATCTATCTTGCTACAAATGCTTATTCGTTAAAATTAAGATTCATCTATAGGCATCTGTAGGCTGACATTTTAGCCGATACAGTTAAGTGAAGATCTGAATGTGATTTGTTAGATGCTACTGACTTCGGAGTCCCTAGCTATGCCAAATATTGGAATCGAGATTCCATACGTTGGTCTGAAGTCTACCAATCGCCACCAGGAGAAACTACTCTGCATGCTGTCTGATATGCATTGAAGATAGGTATAGGCACATCGACACCGCTCAGCTATATGCTAACGAGACAAATGTAGATAGTGCAGTACTAGAAAGCGGAATCAGCAGGGAAGAAATCTTCATTATCACAAAGGCTTGGAACAGCTACCAAGGATATGATTCAACCCTGCAAGCATGCGATGGAAGCTTGCGACGCCTGGGATTGTCCTACGTGGATCTCTACCTAATACACTGGGCAGTACAAGGGCTTAGCGATGATACGTAGGTGAAGATGATAAAGTTATGGCGAGATGGTAAAGCCCATGCAATAGTTGTAAACAATTACTCGATCAGCCAACTAAGAGATCTCCTACAGAATTCAGACATTGTACCTGCAGTGAACCAAAGCAGAATTTCATCCCTTTCTATCTCAACAGGAGCTATTGCGATTCCGCAAAATTAACTGGATTCATCTTGAGCCTTACAGCCCATTGACCAGAGCAAAGAGACTCAATCATCAAAATATCCTAGACGTGCCAAAGAAATATGAAAAAACACCGGCTCGGGTCCTCATACGTTGGATCTTACAGCATGACATCATCGTGATTGCGAAGTCGATACACGAGGAGCGTATGTACGAGAATAGCCAAGTCTTCAGCTTCCGGCTTGAACCGGAAGATATGAAACTCCTCGACTCGCTAAACGAGAATCTAAGTACACTCTTTTTTGATTAATTATATGATAGAATAAAGCTAATAAAAAAACTATCGAAACCTAGTAGACGGACGAAAGCGATCCCTAGGGATCCTTTAAACTTTAACAACTATAACTTTGTAGTTTTCATAGAATATTGCTTGCATTTTGATGGATCGAAAACTAATTAAGTAGAAATCACATATTTCTTTATCAATTTTAACCATTAGAATAAGGGCCTACATCTAATACCTTCAAACCTCAAGGAGTTAGTATAATAAGACCGGGCTCTGAATCTGGATGCATTTTAGGAGGTATATTCGTTAATCTACGGTATGAAACAAAACATTAGTAATTGGCTAAAACGTTTTAGTTTGGTATCTACGCTTGTAAACATAGAATTAGATTCATAATATTCCCGATGGAGTATGTTTAGGATAGCGAAGCCATAAGGTATGAAGTAGATTAATAAGTTTAGTCACATATATCTTTTGTATATATGTTATTAGGAATTATTATTATAATAATAATTATGGTCTCATTCTTATTTGGAACAAACATTATGATGGTTATTATCCATACGGCGGGGGAAATGCCTATTGCATCAAATGACTTCTCAATTCAAAAGACATCATCATTTGTAGATGAAAATAAAATTATGCATGTCTATGGTGAGGTAAAAAATATATCAGATAAAGCCATGACAAATATAATAGCAAAGGCCTTATTTTATGATGCTAATGGAAAGTTAATCAGCGAATTTCAAAGATCTTCTGAATTACGTACAATTAATCCTGGGGGAATATCTCCATTCGAGATATTATACATCGATACAAAAACTGTTAATAGTATAAAGGACTTTCAATTATCTGCGACAGGTACTCATATTGAGAAGACTAAACCAACAGCATTAAAAATTCATTCTGATAATTCAAGACTTGATATTTTAGGTTTTTATTATATCAATGGCAGAATTGTAAATGAAGGCCCATTAAAAGCTACAGACTCTAGTGCAATAGCCACCTTATATGACAAAGATGATAAGGTAATTGGAATTGGAAGAGCATTGGCTGAGCCAGTAAATATTTTTCCGGCTGGTCAAGCTGCATTTGGACTCGTGGAAACACAAAAATTACAAACATACAAGATAAAAAGTTACTCCTTGATAGCAGATTCTAATCAATATGTGTCTTTACCGATATTTTTACCTAAATAATTTAGAGGTTGTTGTTATAGTTTATGTACTGGGTATATTTAGCAATATGAAGCGTCTTTTATTGTATTTATCATTTCTTGAGTTACTGCTGCTGACGTAACCTTAACTAACTACAGGATTCAATTATTATGAATAGTAGTAAGAATGGCAATAGTTGATTCAGAAACACTAGTAGCTCAAACACAAGACAGATTATGGAGAGCGCTAAAAAGATATTATCAATATGATTCATCTTTAAAGCCTAGCCAAGATTTTCT
>JBKPPX010000383.1:0-6250 GCA_046733815.1 Thermoproteota archaeon
GGATTTCTGAAGCTAATAGACCAACAGCGTGAACTAATAGTAGCTAGAAAAGATCTAGCTACTAGATTAAAAGCTTCTGTACGGAAGCCAGTAGTAGTGATAGGATCAGAAGATATAGATAAGCTTCCAAAAAATGTTGAAATACGCCAACTTCAAGAGCAGCAACAACAGCAACCACAATTACCAGCAGAAATGGTTAATCAAGAGCAATCAAAAGAAGCAGAACCTCTCATAATGGATGATGAACCTACTGAACAGACAGGAGTTATTCAAGAATCCTCTCAACATATTGAAGGCTCCACAGAAATTCCAGCTGCTGAAATACAATCAAGCACAAGCACTGACGATGAGAAAGAGGAGTCAAAAAAGAAATTCCAATCTACAAAAAAGTCCAAATATAATAAGAAATTTGTCAAAACAAGAACATCAGATTGATAATAAGATGCTTTGAGATACATCCAGCAGAACCTTTTTCAGTGACATATAAATCTGTGTTAATCACATGACCTGTCATTTCTAGATCCGAAAAATATTAACATTTTTTCTAGATCATTACAGTCTTCGTTAGTATTTCAGCCATTATATTTCAGGCCTAAAAATTACATTTTCTATATTTTTCCGAAAATAAAAATATTTTCTATGTCCATTTTTGTTTCTAGCTATTGTTCTTAGGAAGACAATAGATAAGAATCATTCTATAGTAGATAAGGTAATTTCGATTTTTGATACGTTACCTAGTTATTAGATCTATTTATTCTTCTATCATTGTCGTTTCACTTTTTATTGTTTGCTCGGCTGTACTAGTACATTTATTACTCTTAATTTAAGACATAGATAAATATCTAAACACCTTATCTAATGATTGCATTATGAGTGTAGGATCGATTTACTGAAACTACTGAGACCATAAAGATGAAGTGAGGTAGATCATTCCTCTAATTTGCTCTTATGTCACTTATTGGATAATCCTTTTAGAGACAATTCCTCAACTGCTTTATGGCAGCCATCTCTAAATCAAGAGATTCACCTATCTTTTGTAAGCTTTTGTTTTTCAGCCATCTTCTTTGCATATATGCGGAAGATAATCGCTAATTATGATAACAATATCTTATTTACCATAGTATAGATTTATTCAAACTAGGAGTTTGCTACGCTTCTTTTCTAGCCTAGATTAAGATATTATTATAATAACTTCTCTTCTCAAAGAAATTATTGGCGTCACAGCCTAACAAGCCTAATTATTACCTCTTTCTAATACTTTCAAATTTTCAACATTTAATTTTATATTTGCTAGGCTGGTACTGACTCATGTACTTCGACTTTATCTTTTGCTTTTTTCTTTTTTGGCTTCTTTTCATCTACTAGCTGCTTTGTCATTAAACGTTTTGCTATCTTTGGATTATTCTTCTCTAGCCAGTCTCCAAATGCCTGTTCCTCTTTAAGTATTTTCTCTAAGATTTTGATAGTTTTCTTGTCTGATTTCAGTAATTCAAGTGCTTGGATACCACCACGATACATAATAGCTTCTGCTCTCTCAATTATCAAGTCATTTAATGATTCCCAAACCTCTCTTTCTCTATCCGTACTATTACTTTCGATAAGAGCCTTTAGTGATTGGGGCGGTTCTGGTACAGGTAAATGACCCTTTTCAGCTGTAATCTCTCCTCCAAGCGCCCTTATTCTTTCTTGTAGACGAGCCTGCTGCTCTTTAGTCTGTAAAAGATGATGTTTTATTTTCTCTTTTACTTCAGGTATAATGCATTCAGATAATCTCTTTTCTAGTCTATCAACGGCTGCATTTTCATAGGATAAGGCAAGATTAAGTCCTGATATTGCAATAATTCCCTTTGCAAAACTTGCATCCGATGGTTGTGCCATTTTGCTCTATTATCTACTACTATGCTAATAACAATTTCCTTCAAATTTTATGCACATTCTTTGTTTACAAAGGAATATGCTAAAACATATTCTTTTTATAATGCAAAAACAAGATTATTTATAGTCTGCAATAGATGTGACTATATACAAAATTTGAAGATAGTATTGTCTATAATGTCGCATCTAATCAATAATATAATATCTAAATCTGTGGTGGTATAAATCTAAAATACTCTTCAATAAAAAAGAAGAACAGAACGAATTATTTATTATTCTTGAATGAAAAATAACTTTTAGGATCACATCCTATATAGCTAATTTTTTGCAAATTTACTGTCTATATGTATCGCAATGATTTAGCAAATATGGAGGTTGATCTACGATAACATTCTAGTCACATAATTATGGGTGTATAGCAGGATTAGGTACAAGTTGCGCGTTTATATTATTGAGAAATTCATTAGTAGATTTCATAATTCTTCTAACTGGTTTACATATAACTCATTAGTGTAAGTTGATTTGTATTATCAAATGCTTTGTTTGTTTCTAGGCATTTACTTCCAATGAAATGGGGAAAGTCAAAGGTCATTCCTCTATGCAATGCTCCTTGTCTTAGATTTTCAATTAACTTACTAGAGTAAGACGGGTTTGCTGCAATATTGTGGTCTCGAGTGATTGGTTCGTCAAATTCAAATATTCTCTTGTATTCACCAAGTCCATCTTCTTCTATATTGAGTAATTTTAGGATAATTTTCATTCTTTTCCATATGTCTCTTCTTAACCTTAAAACTGTGCCAAAAACATAGCGAACACCTGCATTATGACAACTGTCCAGTATCGATTCAATACTATTTAGCGAGTCTGTAATAAAGGGCATAATAGGATCAATATTTACGCCACAAACTATGCCTTCATCCGTGAATTTCTTTATCACTTCAAACATGACAGATGCTGGAGGCGTACCAGGCTCAATTATTCGTCTGATTTTTTCATTACAGGTTGTTATAGACCAGACAATGAAACATTTATTGTTATATTGTTTATGAAGTCCTAAATCTCTCTTTATTATAGTGGATTTTGTAAATATATAATAAGGGACATTATACTTCTGTAATATTTGTATACACTTTCTTGTAATACCGTATTTTAGTTCTGCTGGTTGATACGGGTCGGTAGCAGAAGATACCATTACAGGATCTATAGTTTTCGATTTCCATGATTTTAGTTGATTTTCAAGTATTTGGGATGCATTACTTTTGGCATATATTTTATCATAAAAGTCTGGCGACCATTCATAAGTCGCATAGCAATACCCACACCTGTGATGGCATCCTTGGTAAGGATTAACAGTAAGACCTTCATATTTTTTTACGATGAAGGGATGAAGCACAGACTTGCTTTTCTTTGTCTCGAATTTTGGCGCTTTTTTGCTATACCATAAATCCATAATATGATTTCATTATAGAAATTTAATCTCGTCTTAATAAGGTCCATAATACTATAAGAAGAGGGAGTGGTTATCCATGGATACTTTTAAAGAATAATATATAAATAAAAAATGACATCCAGGGCATCATATATATATTTCAAGTTATTGGTTTGTTTATCTACCTTGTGCTATTCGCAAGGCATAGTGCAATAATTGTACGTGCTGTTCTGCTTTGTAGTTAAATAGTCAATATCAAATTTAAGTGTAATTGAAATTCTAGCTTCTTTTATGCCCGGCTTTTTTATTTGCTATTATCTTTACAATGTATATATCTGTTATAATTAATAGTTACCCACAATTTCAATAGGCATTTATTTATTTATTTATTTTATTATCTTTTTTGTTTTCTATTCTCTGATTTTATCTTTTTTAAAATCCGCGATATAACCGTGCTAGCGACCATCATAACAATACCTGTCAAAATTCTGCTCTTAATAGTCATATTATACTATTAAGAAGAATCATATTATAAGGAGATATATTTATTTGATAATATAGTGTTCTATAAAATTACTGCAGTTCAATAATCTTGGCTAATAAAATATATATCTACATTTTTGCCGATCTCTCATCGGGGTATAGCCTTACCAGCCATCCATATGTCTTATCTCTTCCTCTTTAGAATGTAAAACTATCCTAACAAACTGAATAATAGTAGTATTGACAAGTATATGTATTTCGATAAATGAAACAGTCGAAGACTTATTAGTCAATGCAGAAAATAGTATGAGTCTAATACTTGTTCAACGACGAGCAAAATGTTTATAGATGTAGTACAAAAGTATATTCTGTTGTCAACATCTAATGAAAAGATAAATCGTACTGACAGACTACCTGACGATTCCGAGTACATCTGCGATATGTGTATGGAAAAATTCAGTCAACCGGATAAATTACAACAACATAGAGCAAATAAACACAGTGCACCCACCGGAGTATAATAAGATACACATAATACCAACTGGCATTTGTGTTTTATATCAAAATATTATACAATGAGAAACTAAATCGTAACAATATATCATCTGGCTTGAGTGCGGATCCATCAGAATTTGGTTTGTGTGAATAGTAATAATGTAACAGGTATATGCATATAGTAGGCAAAAATGCAGGATGTTTTCTAATTTCGTATGATGATATGTAATAATACTGTCTTATGGCTTTCTTAGTTTCTTTGATTGTTCATTCTAGCGTTCTCCAAAGTACATCGAACACTAAGAAACCATAAAATTGAAACTGCATAGGCACAAGCATTATAATTCAAACTAGTAATTTTGAAAAGTAAACTTATCACTATTTCGCATCATGTTGACAACTCTTTTTATTGTATTTTTTGTAGACATACAGGATATCTCTTTAGTGTAATCGCATGCGATGTTATAATTATCAAGATTCATTCCATCCTTAAAGATCCCTTTGATGATCTCTTTCATAACGGGTAGCAGGCCAGACCTTGCACCATGTGCACCGTTTTTATTAATCAACCAGAACATCTTTGTTGAATCATAATCTGTTGGAAAAACCAAATTCTTAGCATTTTTTGCCTCTTCTGAGTAATAATGTCCTGCTGTACGTATCCATCCTCGTGATAGAATACTTACAGTCTTTGCAAATTTTCCACATGAAGAACACTTGTCATCATAAATAAGCAAAGGTCGCGAGAATATAGAAGAAAGCCGCATAATGATAAATCTACTATGCTTATCCGCTCTTTTAAATTTTGTGAAATTTGTGCTTTTATTAGGTAGTATTGTGATATTTCTATATCTAAATAGTCGTCGCATTCATGATCAGTCAAAGGAACGTACTGAAGATCAGTTTAAGGATTGTTGGGAGTTTTGACAATCTGTCTTTTAAAGGTTAATCAAACTTGTATACGCATCGATTAAGATAATTTAGCAGAAAACATATGTCAATAAATCCATATTATATTTCTCAAGAACATGGAAGTTTTGATAATTTTTTTGTTATCATCAGTCATAAAATATATGAATTTTCAGGTTGGGCATTTAAATAAAGTTAGCAAATAGTATATAATTGCTTTATAAAGCATATATGAATAATGGAAGAAATAATCAAATTTTGCAAAATAAGCGTGCCACATAATTTTGATATATCCGACTCTATCTCTACTGCCATCTAACCTAATCAAATTATTAGTTAGCAGCTGCTTTGAAAGCATCAAAGGACTCCTTCTCGTACTTAAAGGCATCTGATAAAAATTGAATTGATCTTTCATCTTCTTTTAAATTGCTAGTAGCTAAATAGTTTCGAAAGTGTATATGGCTTGCCATTTCCGATTGAATTGATTTGGCAAAGAGATCAAGTGCCCTCCTATATCCTTCAGAAGGAGGTTTTAACTCCTGAAATTCCTTAGCTATCTCTTGAAATTTTATCAGGTAGTCATTAGTAATTGAAATCATAGAGCCATTATCATTTTGATTTGATTGCCATTTGCCTATTTCATTCTGATAAGAAAGAGATAAAGATCGTGTATCGTTAACAAGCTTTGTAAAAGATTCTTCAAAGCTATGTACTACATCCCCTATTGTTGAATCTTGTCTTATCTTATTGGTCGTATTGGCTGAAGTCGTGATTGTTGTAGTATTTAAAGTAGCACCAAATATAGTATCCTTTGTTGCATTTGATGGCTGAAGATACGTTGTTGCAAAAATATAAAATGCAGCAGATAATAATAATACTAATTCCATCAATACTATGATCAAATGTTTGACTATCATTAATATATCCTGCTGTAAGTGATCATAGGCTATTAATGATCATGTTATCTAAGCTTTAGTTTGTAATATTATAGAGCAAATTAGATAAATAATGACTATTCAAGATGTAATGATGATCCAAAATTCTGAATATGGAAAGAGT
>JBKPPX010000384.1:0-1271 GCA_046733815.1 Thermoproteota archaeon
CCAAAAAGATATTTTTGTATATTACAATTCAACACTGCACCATGTAGTTTTCCATTAGACTAACTTTCAGGGTATCTAAAGCCTACCCAAACAACAGCAAGATACCTCCTGAACAACGATGATCTGCTTACCTAGAGCAGCAGCTCTGCAGCTAATTCTTTAGTTATTGTAATTGCTTCTCCGATTCAAAGCATCATGACCATGCCATTTGTTTTCCAAGTAGAATTTAATGTTCTTTGAAGATGCAGAAATTGTATTTCTGAGGCAATTCTTGCATCATACCTACGTTGTAAGTCGACTTTGTTAACATGATGTTGATTTAGACAAGACTAACCATCATCATATTGCGCATACCGGTCTTTTTTTGCATATAGAAGTAAAATATTATTTCTGCCTTAATTGCTATTGAATAATGGACAATAAAACAATCAATGTCGTTTTAGCTGTTGCCATTGCAATGACACTAGTTATAGCTTCAATTCCAACACCTGCGTTCTCTCAGGCAGTGAATGCGCAGAGTAAGACTGCAAGGATAGGATATTTCCCAAACATCAACCACGCGCAGGCAGTCATAGGACTTGGCAGAGGCGATTTTCAGAAAGCTTTAGGTGACAATGTAGAAGTTAAAACACAAATATTCAATGCAGGTCCGGCTGCTATAGAGGCACTTTTTGCAAACCAGATTGATGTTACATACATCGGTCCAAATCCTGCAATAAATGGGTATGTACAATCAAATGGAGAAGCTCTAAGAATAATCTCGGGAGCTGCTAGTGGCGGCGCAGTGTTCGTTGTAAGAAATGACTCAGGTATTAATTCTCCTCAAGACCTTGCCAATAAGAAATTCTCATCCCCGCAACTTGGGAATACACAGGACGTAGCATTGCGGAAGTATTTGCTCGATAATGGTTACAAGACGAAGGAGAATGGAGGCAATGTCGAAGTAATCCCTGCTAAAACTTCAGATATTGTATCACTGATGATAAAGAAGGATATTGATGGTGCATGGGTTCCGGAGCCTTGGGGAGCTAAGTTGATCAAGGAAGCAAATGCCAAAGTATTGGTTGATGAGCGTGACTTGTGGCCAAATGGGCAATTTGTCACTGCACACATCATTGCTAGAACAGACTATCTGGAAAAGAACCCCGACGTAATAAAGAAGCTCTTAGATGCTCACATCGACATAACCATGTGGATAAACGATAACGGGGAAGAGGCGCTTCAGATATTCAATGCGGAGCTTAACAAACTAATGGGACAGACTATCCCAG
>JBKPPX010000385.1:0-4541 GCA_046733815.1 Thermoproteota archaeon
ATGCAGACATGACCGTAAGAAGTCGTATGGCAGTCCCAGAGTTCTCGGCATTGATAACATTTTCAGGAGTGTCAAATTTTGACTTTCCTTCTATCCATAAAGTACTATTCTTATGGGTAATATGTGCACCTAGAGATCTGCAGGCATTAAGAGTTGCAAGCGTATCTCTTGCAAGCAAAATATTTGTAATAACAGATTGCCGTTCAACGAACGAACCAATAGCGATAGCTCTATGGGTATAGCTTTTACTTGAAGGACATCTGATTACACCATCAATTTCAGATCTTTTTACTTGGACACTAGCCAACTAATTTTTCTACACTTGCCTTTTCATTATTGACGGCAGAAACTAATATATTACCTTTGAACTTTGAAAATGCCGCTTTAACGCTTTCTACATTATCCTTATGGCATATTGCAGCTATGGAAGGTCCATTTCCAGAAATACTCGCTGATAATGCACCTTTTTCTATTGCAGAGAGAAGTGGTTCATAGTTGGCGTTAAACGCAGCAGAGGTAAGGACACCATTCATTTTCATGGCTTTCCAATAGTCCCTGCTTTCTGCTATTTTAAAAGCATCCGAAAAAAGATCTGATAGCATTCGCAACTTATTGATATCTGCTCTTTGATTATTATATGGAAGAAAAATTATTGCAAATAGATCATCCTGGACTCTTTCTCTACGAATCAATTTACATAAGTAATTATCGGTAATAACAAATCCACCAAAATAACACGCGGTGGAATCATCATAAGCCCCTGTAACTGTTACATGGGCGTCTCTTGACGCTCTTACAGCTGACTCCAAAACCAAGTAGTCGTCTATTTCATCGGTAGCAATCTTTGTACAGGCAAGCGCTACCGCGTTAGAAACTGCACTTGAGCTTTTCAATCCCCAACCCGACGGAATATTTGAGCATATCCTTACACTTATAGAATTGTTGTCAATTATCTCTTCTGGAATAGTATAGTGAAGGATATTGTTTATCAATTTGTCTGCTTTGCTACAAGGATATTTTATGCCTTGACCGTCACTTACTTTAATTTCAGCTGTAACATTTAAAGAAATCCCTAATGCAGATCCTTTACCGGTAGCAATAGCATTAACTATAGATATTGCTCCATGTATAGTGGATCTAACAACAACATTCATAAGGGTTCTCTAAAATCTCCAATTAACGACTTTTTCATTACATCTCGTGGAGCCTGAAGATCCGTCCATATCTCAAAAGCTCTTGCACCCTGCTCCAGCAGCATTTCATATCCATACACAACGTCTGCTCCGGCATATCTTGCATTTTCTAGTAAATTAGTGACGACTGGCTTATAGACAATGTCATAAACAATGGTATTCTTGCTTATATCTTCATAACCTATTACACTTTCTTCTTTTTCTTGGTCCATACCAACAGAAGTCGTATTTACTATTAGGTGCGACTTGATAGCAATACCCTTGATATTATCAATCTCTGTAACTTGACATTCCAAGCCGAGGTCTCTACCCTTTTTTGCTAGTTGGCGGGCTTTTTCCTGTGTTCTATTAGCAATTGTTATCTTGTTTATCCCCTTCGTCTCGGAAAATGCAGCAATTACTGCACGAGCACTTCCTCCAGCTCCTAATAATAGAATATTCATCCCATTAAAATTTACATTCCTTTTTCGTAATGGTTCTATAAAGCCAAAGATATCAGTGTTGTAGCCTTTTAAAATTCCATCTACATTACGTACGGTATTTACTGCGGTGGCCTTTTCAGCACTGGAATCAAGATAATTTATAAACCTCATTATATCTACCTTATGGGGTATTGTAACATTAAAGCCTGCTACACCTATTGCACGCAATGCATTAATTGATTCTTCCAATTGTCCCTTAGGAACTCTAAAAGCAATATAAGTACAATTTAGGTGCAATGAATTGAAGGCAGCATTATGCATAGCCGGAGACAATGAATGATGTACAGGATCTCCAATAATACAATATGTCCTAACTTGGCTTTGCATTGGTGGTTTGACTTAACTGTACATTGATTCTATCATATAACTTTCTCATTTGCTTGATGGTCAATTGACCAGGAGAAATAGCTTTTTCTAGAGAAGCATAAGTAAACGGAGCACTTCCAATAATAACACATAACAGCCTGGATATTACTCCTGCCTCCCCCATAGCAAACGCTATCAAATTTAATCCCAAACTATTTTCATATAACTCAAGCAAACTTAAAGAATCTTCAGTTTTCTGTGCAGTAGTAACAATCTTGACATTTTGGCTATATTTTCTCATTTCGTATAACGTCCTTGTTAATTGAGCATTAGAGGGGGTTTTTTCAAAATCATGCCAGGAAATCAATAAAGACGCATTTTGCTCATCAAGATAATGAGCCAAGTTATCATTATACTTTATTGTGTCCAGTTCAACATCTAAAAGCATTGGCATTGAAGAAGACAATTTCTCTAGACAAGCAATTCTTTCAGAAGTATTTCCTTTAAATTGACCGCCTTGTTCAGGCGATCTGAGGGTATATACAGCTTTTCTATTTACTTGATTAGCAATACTCAGCGCCTCGTTCATGTCCGATAAATTCAAAAAGTCAAAACGAATTTCGACATAATCTGCTCCAAAACTAAAGGCTTGATTGATCTGCATTTTAAGTTGCTCTATGTTTCGGGCCGCTATTGATACACATATTTTACTCAAGCAAGTAATATGTATACAGAAGAAAAATTAATTCTTTTGTATACATATTGCAATTACTACTTTCATTTGTCTAACCGACTCCAGCGGGAGGTTTACTAGTCTCAGTATGTTCAATTCTTTTATGACTATTCAAGTCTTCGACGCTATCAAAATTTCTCCCACAGATGTCACACCGGTATGATCTAGGCGATTTTCTATTTGAGGACGTAGCTGCAGCCATAATTATATTTGAATGTATGACTAATAATTAAATATGAAAGATTAGTGGAGGCGTATATAATGTGAAGGAATCTTCTTCCAGTTAGCTATTAACGCTTCAGGTCTGATATGTAAAGGTTCATCATTCATTCTTTCCTTTGCTAATTTTGTGTATTCCTTTACTATATCTATCCCAACGTATTGACGTTGAAAATGATAAGCTACCTTAGTTGTTTGACCGCTGCCATTGAAGGGATCGAGGATGGTGTCGCCCTTATATGAATATAATTTCATAAGGCGATACGGTATTTCCTCAGGAAATGGACAGGGATGTTCTATATATCCCGGAGGCACAGGTGCAATATGCCATATTGAGTTTGCAATTTCTTTTGTCCATTCTTCGTGTGTTACCGGAAGCATTTCTATTCTTTGGGTTCTTCCGCTATTTACGTCTCCTTTTCTCAACACAAGAATAAACTCATGCATAATATTAGCCCTGTAATACTTTGGATACGGATTGATGACAAACGATCCATATCGGTTAGTACCTCCAGTAACTTTGTGCCATATAATTTCCTCGTGTAGATTCCAATTACCAAATGGCTCTATAAGCCTTGACAAAAGTATATGAGGAAGGGGTAATATTGTTCCATTAACGACTTCATTAGCGATAACTATGCAGCAATATCCTCCGCTTTTTGTCACTCGGTATACTTTATCGTTGAAAATCTCTACCATGTCTTCAATATATTCCGTAGTCTCTAATTTTGTCTGACCACGGTAATATCCACCATTCTTGGATGCGTGAATATTATAATCTATCGCATTTCTATATGGTGGCGATGTAATAGTCAGTTGAATTGAATCGGGAGGAAGTCTAGATAAAATCTCTTTACAGTTGCCTGTGATTATTTCGTTTATGATGTTCTGTTGAACTAGCATCAATTAAACGCTATAGATTTATCCATATCCACTATACTTTAAAATAGTCAACTTTCAGATAAAGAAAAACTATTCTCGAGAAATACCAATCTTTACTATTTCTCTACTATGAATTCTTTAACTTCCATTCCAAAGTGCCGACCTGATTGAGGTTTGACGTAACAAAGTATTTGATCCCCTGGCTTAGTCTCTGTTACTGGCAACAGCTTGCCATCATCTGTTATAAATCTTATTGTCTCTGCATTCTGCACAATTACAGTTCCAATCTCACCTTTGGTATCTGCTCTTATCAGCCTTAACGGACGAGTCTCGATCTTTGATCTTCCTACAGTAGCGCGTCTGGACAGGCCATTATTTTTAACTATTAATACTTCGTTGCCCGCTTCTATTTCTGAAAGATATTTAGTTTTGCCATCAGACATTGGTGTGTAACAATATACTGCACCCGCATTTACTCTAAAGGGTCTTGGCGATGTAAATGAAGATCCCACGGATTCATTGTGAACAAGGAACATAAAGTTCGATTTACTTCCAACAAGCATTCCTTCTCCCAGCTCAAGCATTGATGTAGTATCAACACAGACTCGTTCACCTGTCCCTACATCTTTTACCTCTAAAATCTTCGCGGAGCTAATTGGGAAAACAAAAGTCTCTAAGTAATTCCTTAATTCATCAACTTGCTTTTCATTATCAGTTGAGTATATG
>JBKPPX010000386.1:0-1401 GCA_046733815.1 Thermoproteota archaeon
GCGGAGAATTAGTTGGTCTAAGAAGTTTGAGAGCTTTTAGTATGCCTGATTGTCATGCCATTTGCCGAGACTTAAATCAGGCTAAAGAAGAATTTTTGAAGAGATTAGAATTATCGATTACTGTGATAAATGAATTAGGATTATCCACAAATGATGACATAGAAATGGCGATAAGATTTACAGAGGATTTTTACAATGAAAACAAGGATTTTATAAACAAGATCGTTAGCCGATTCGGTAAGCCTATTATGGTTGAGATGTGGAAAGAAAGATTTTTTTATTTTATATTGAAGTGGGAGTTTAATTTCATCGATAACTCACGCAAAGCTGCAGCGCTCTCTACAGATCAGATAGATGTAGAAAACGGCAGTAGGTACAAAATCGAGTTTGTGGATGAAGACGGCAGTCGCAAGTATCCTATCATATTACATAATTCACCTAGCGGTGCCGTAGAACGAATAATCTACGCGTTACTTGAAAGATCGGCTAAAATTTCAAAGGCTGGTGGAGTAGCTTCCTTTCCTCTCTGGTTAGCTCATACCCAGGTCCGGCTTATACCAGTTGGTAAGCAGCATATTGAATTTTGTGAAAAAATAGAAAAAGAGCTTTCTAGTGCACAGATTAGAACAGACATTGATGATAGAGATGAGTCAGTGGGGAAAAAAATCAGAGAATCAGAGACAGAATGGATTCGTTATACTTTGGTCATTGGCGATAAAGAATTGGAGAATGAAAAATTTACAGTTAGAGATAGAGACGAGAAAATACAACGCAAAGATGTTAAATTGGAAGAACTTGTTAACGAAATAAAGGGCCAGACTAATAACAAGCCTTATCTTCCATTAAACCTTCCAAAAAATCTCTCAAATAGACCGCAAATTATGGTTTAGCCAATATCGATCGTAGATAGTAAAAGTAAAAGTAAATTTTATGATGTAAAAATTTGCAGTTATAATATAACAGCATAATAGCATAACAATCTTTGATCAATCCAAGTTAATCGTTAATGTTCGAGCACTTGATATATTCTAATAGTTCAATATTATTTTTATCAAATAATTGCTTATACTGCTGCTGTGTTGCTGATGCTAGCTAGACAATACAAATATTATTGTGTCTACGTGCTTCTTATTTTCATCGAACCAGCACATATCATATAACATTTAGGAGATATTCTAGCTTTCCTGAAATTTTAATAGTTACTTTAAAAATATAACTCTGATTTTCTTTAATTGATGTACTCTGTATATGTTTTCATAAAATTAGTAATCGATAACAAATATAACCATAATCAGCAACATCTAAGAACAGAAAGTGTAAGCGTATTTCCTTAGTGATCTCTGTAATCAACTACTTGCTGAAGTTACAATATTTCTCCTGACTTTTGTTTCAGTGCAATAT
>JBKPPX010000387.1:0-1073 GCA_046733815.1 Thermoproteota archaeon
GCCACAAAGTGTTCGATCAATATTCTTAGCAGCCTTTTCCATTTGGATGGCATTACAGCGTTTCTGAAACAAAGATTGAACAGTGTCATCAGAACCGTATACATTTTCTCAATTATTATTATTATCTGCCTGCACCAGGTAGACCCAATACTTTAGTTGGCGATCGATAGTTGCTTTCCATCACAATCCCTTCGTTTGTCCTAACCTTGACGCTAGAGGTGTTGGTTTCAGGTTCTGGATAAAAATAGTACGACTCCCCTGGTTCTAAGAATGGCTTCTTCTGAACATCGTTTGTGCCAAGCTCAACTATGATTCCAGTTAACTGTTGTGTGCCAACATTGGTCATCCTTATCCTATATTGAATGCCTACATCTGTAACGTCCCTTATCGCATCGATTTCAAGAGCATAGGGCGATCTGTTAGCCTGCTGGTATGCAACATAGACTGCGATGGCAGCAACACCTGCAGCAATTGCGACAGCAAGTACTCCGCGACGCATATGACAGCGTCTTCTTATTTATACAAAGATGATAATAAAAGCAGCAACATTGCGCCTTCTTGCAAGAGCACAAAACCTTGACACTGTTCAATCTTCGGGACATTTGTGGCTCCTGCTAAATAGGAACGTAGTCATGTTTTCTAATTGCTGAGATTCTAGAATCACTGGAAGATTGTAATAATGTTACATATTGCCCCAGATGTCTTGAAAAAGAAAAGTTGTCTCTTATCCCCGTCAGTCCCCATAAAATACATACACTGTCATATTAATTTCAGGCTCGACATCTGTGAGTAGTTTATTCAGGGGCTTCCTGTTAACATTGAGTCCATCTTTTGAACGTTTTTTATTTTTAGCGGCCCAGAGGGTTCCGAGAGAAAAAACTTCAAATTTTAGACCGATACAATTAGAGGCGGGCCCGTCGGGATTTGAATATAAATTCATTTGAATCCCACCATAGTACTGGACATAATCTACCATTCCTAAGCCTTAGAACTGAAGCGGCGTTAATACAGCCATCTTACAGATAATATGTTCGAAGAATACATCTGACCTTGTGATACTGCATGTCACTGTT
>JBKPPX010000388.1:0-15412 GCA_046733815.1 Thermoproteota archaeon
GGTAGATATAGATGAAAACGATGGATTCCTCTTAATTGAGGAACCATCCGGTTGTATTCATAAAGTTGTGTCTGGTGAAGTCATGGACAAGAATATAAAGAAGAAATGAGAAATCATTATTGCATAATATGCTGCTGCTTGCGTCATGGATAAAACAAAAAACAAAGACGTTATTTCCTAGAATATGTTTCTCTAAGAAAATTTTATATCTTTAAGCGATTAACGAGTACTACATATAATAAGTAGAAGAAGACTGTTTATATCTTTTTTATATATTCTATAACTTGCGTTTAGCTTGACTCGAAGTGAAATTACCGTGGAATTTACTAGATATGTCACATCATAAGATATCTATTGGAAATTAATAAATTTTTCATGTCTTTATCTCTTTCGTTTTTTTAAGCGCTGATATCATAGCATTTAGCTTGTACTCTGTCTCCTTCCACTCATTTTCTGCGATAGAATCAATAACAATACCGGCTCCTGACTGAACATATGCTCTATTTTTATTTATGAAAAGAGATCGTATTGTTATTGCAAAGTCACAGGAACCATTAAATGAAAAGTAACCAAGCGCTCCTGCATATGGCCCACGAAAACTTGGTTCTAATTCATCAATAATTTCCATTGCACGTACTTTTGGAGCGCCCGATACAGTTCCGGCTGGAAATATCGCTCTAAATGCATCAAATGAATCCTTACCGTTTTGAAGATGACCAATTACATGGGATACTATATGCTGTACGTGGCTAAATCTTTTTACAGCCATGAGATTATGAACTCTAACTGTACCGTATCTAGATACCCTTCCTATATCATTCCGAGCTAAATCTACTAACATCGTATGTTCGGCGATCTCTTTCTCATCATTAAGTAAATTTATCTTTGATTGTTTATTTGTTTTCTCGTCATCTATTATTGGTCTTGTTCCTGCAATTGGAAACGTTTCTATTATATCATTTGTGATCCGCAAAAGCATCTCTGGGCTCGAACCTATAATGCATTTATCAGATATCTTTAACATATACATATAAGGAGATGGATTAATCTCACGGAGGCTCCGATAAACTCCCAGTAAATCACCTTCGATGCCAAATTCCATCTTCCTTGATAGAACTACTTGGAAGATATCTCCATTGTAGAGATGAGCTTTGCATTGTTTGACCAAAGCCATGTATTTTTTTTTAGTTATGTTAGGCTTTGGAACAGAATATGAAAGAGAAGAGTGACGCCTTTTTTTTGGGTAATTATCTAATTTGTTTTGAATCTCATCCAACCGACAATCCTTTGTTACATGAAAATAATACGCTTGATTTTCCGAATGATTAAAAATTATGCCATCAGTGTATATTCCAAATTCTAATAAAGGGAATTTGTTATTTTCCTTTCTATTATTTGGAAGATGTTCCCAAAAGCGTATTGCATCATAGCTAATGTAACCAACGGCTCCACCTATATACCTGAATTGATTATCACTTATCTTAGGCATAATCTTGCGAAGTTCAGACAGTGGTTCTGTAGTATCTATTTTTTTTATCATTTTATTTCTTCTATTACAGATCTTGAATGTCTTTGAATTGCAGTTAATTGTTATTTTTGGATCGAAACCGATAATTGATATCTCTGATAGCTCTGTAGGACCAATAAGAGATTCTAATATGAATGTTTTATCAAATAAATCATAAAACTTCTGGAATATTTCGAATTGATTGTCACTAGTGTTTAACTTGTGTAATTGGAACTTAAGTTTATCATTGTCGAAGGCTGACAACCCAAAAGTATCCACCTTCAAATTTTGCTCCCAGCGTGTTTCATATTGTCTGAATTAACACATCATTTAAACGTTGACGTTATACCGACTATGGAGATAGGAATTTTTGTAGTCAGATAAATAAATAATTGTAGAACTATCTAGGCAATATAACACTGAATATTTTATCTAATTATGATAACCAAAATTGATCATAATAGAACGATAATAGAATTCTAATCAGATCCATCTATAAATAGCAACCACATCCTTTGTAATTGATCTCTTAAGGATGTTCTCTTTGCAGTTTAAGTCTATTTGCGCCCTTCAATGTTCTAAATTGTTATACTACTCTAAGCAAGCAAATTACAACAATAACTCCCCCTCGTCTTTTATATGACTTTAACAAGGATAGTATAATCTAATGTAATGGATTGCTCAGAGGCAATAATAACTATTAGTCCAAATCTATTTATCTGCGATTTGAGCAATTTCATTTAATGGGAAGAGTCCTAGGAAGGAAAAGCACGAAATATTCAGATATTCCTTCCGAACATACTCAACTAAATGATTATAATGACAATCTAGACTTTCAGAAACATGATTTATACAGAAAGGGCGTAAATCATATGGCAAGTGAAAAATTAGAAGATGCCATCCGCAGCTTTGAACTTGCGCTAAGAATAGATCAGAAGTATGTAGATGCATGGATTAAGAAAGGGTATGCCCATTTTCACTTGAATGAATATACAGCTGCTATTTCTTCATATGACAAGGCACTCGAAATCGATATTAACAATGCCGAAGCCTGGAATTTGAAAGGTTTATCATATTATCGGATGAAAAATTATGATAAGGCAATAGCGGCATGTGAAAAGGCGATAGACATTAATCCTAATGACGGAATGTCTTGGTATAATGAAGCATGTTATCTTACTTTAAGTGGTAAGGTAGATGAAGGAATGGAAGCCTTAAAGCGTTCTATAGAAATAGATATTTCAAATGCGAAGAAAGCGGTCCGTGATAGAGACTTTGAAGATGCTAGAGCTGAAGAGTCTTTCCGTCGAATTATAGAGGTTGTAGTATTAGAATCAATCAGACAAGGATATGACTATGTTGGAAAAATTGTATGGATTACAGGAATGGATAGGGAAGATGTTGAAGATGCAGTAACTCGATTATCTATGAAAGGATTGCTCATTAAAAAAGAAAAGAAATCGTTTACAAGCAGGGAAGAATATTATGAGCTTGCCAAAGAAATAGCGTATAAAGTTGGTTCTACAAAACGTTCAGGCATTCTCGGAAAAAGCAAAGAAATTTCTGCTCCCGTACAGCAATTGAAAGATATCATTGAAATTATTGACAGAGCAAAAGACTCTGTAGAAAAGGGAGATGTTAATTTAACACTCCAACATCTTGATTATCTCATCAATCCTCTGAAGCATGGAAATGCCATGATAGAACAGTTCTTCGACGAACATAGAGATCTTAGGCTCTTTCAGATTAGATTGCGAGATAAGGGCCAGGACTATCTTAACTCTCATAAATCTGACTTCATAAAATTATTAACCGATATTGACTCAAAAATTCGGAACAATCCAGTTTCAAAACCTATAAAAGATTGAAGACTTCGTAATTTCTCATGCTACATATTATTCTTAGAAACATCAGGTAATATTACTAAGATAAATGCCTTGAAGCATATGATATAAGGTCATGATCTTCTCATAATAAAAATAACAGGATTTTTGATATAAAATGATCCAAAATAATTTAACCGGATAATGTATTAATAGTTATTAGGAAATGATGGGTATATGACAAAGATCTTTGCTGACGTGAATGAGAAAGAAATAACTCGCGCCATCTCTGGAATGTTCAATGAGACTATGATGGAATTCACTGATTCTGATGTAATAATCATTGGATCAGGACCCGCTGGTTTATCGGCAGGCAGGGAGTTAGGAAAAATGGGGATAAAGACACTCATCGTTGAACAGAATAATTATGTAGGTGGTGGTTATTGGGTCGGTGGGTATATGATGAACCCTGTAACAGTTAGAGCACCAGCACAGAAGGTATGGGATGAACTCGGAGTCCCTTATCGAAAGATAAATGAAGGACTTTATGCTACATGGGGTCCATATGCATGCTCAAAACTTATTGCCGCTGCCTGTGATTCGGGGGTTCGATTCCTGCAGTTAACTAAATTTGATGACTTGATTTTAAAAGAGAAGCGTGTATGCGGTGTGGTTGTTAATTGGATGCCTGTCTCCTCTCTTCCTCGAAATATTACTTGTGTAGATCCGGTTGCCTTTGAGAGTAAAATTGTAATAGATGCCTCAGGTCATGATTCCGTTGCTGTCAAACGCTTAATGGACCGTGGATATGTCAAATGGAAGGGAATGGATCCTATGTGGGTAGAAGGAGGTGAAGATGCTGTAGTCAATAATACCGACGAGGTCTTTCCTGGTTTGATAGCAACTGGTATGGCAGTCACGGAGACACACGGCTTGCCACGAATGGGGCCCACCTTTGGTTCAATGCTGCTTTCGGGAAAGAGGGCCGCAGAAGTAGCATTCAGCAAATTAAAGGAGATGCAGAGTTCTCCAAAACTAAAGATAAGGTAATATTTGAAATTCAGAGACTTCTTTAATTAAATAAATAGTCTTGAATTTTAAATATATACATCTTTATGCTGACTGTACTACGAAAAATTTGGACTTGCATAGAGTAGCTGAAGATGTAAGCAAAACCTTTCCAAATTGTATAATAGATATAAGAATTCCTTTCCTACAATACATTACAAATTCGATATCATCTGATTGGTTGGCACAAGAGCTTGCGTCTATACATATCTCAGACACAAAACAACCTTATCATCACCAACCTGAAAGAAGAAATAAACAGGCTATGAGTAGCGTAGTTTTAGAAAAAAATTTGATTAGCAATCCACATCGAACCTTCTTCTTGTACGACGGCTTTGAGATGCAAAGCTTGTATTCAAGGTTGCTACCTGTAAATGAAAAAACAATCGATAATATACACATAATATTCGATAGCAGATTGACCTGTACATTTAGTGAAGAGGACTATAGGTATCATGCGCGAGCTATTATATGTGGAACGCCAAGCATTATATCTACTACTGGTATAGTAGAAGGTCCAGCAAAGCCCAAGGATTTCTATTTTAGACAAATCGCATGGATCTCCAGCTCTGGTGATATAGAAGAGTTGAAGAAGCAATATGCTGGAAGATTTATCGACTATGATGACGATAGGATAAACTCTATTGCAGTTGGATATACTATTCAAGCACTTTTTTTCTTCTTGACAGATGGAGATCCTTTTTGTAACGATATTGGTTGTAAGATTTTTAATGCTCATTGGCAAGAGGATCTGCTAAGGACACAAGTAAACAATCAACGAATGTGTCAAAAGCATCTTTTATTTTTGGATAGATTTCTCAATAGGTATTTATATAATTCTTCACTTGATAATGGTGCTATGCGCCTTTGAATTTCAATGATAGACCAACATTTTTGAATATCTCCTATCGAGATCTGAGAATATCCTATATTTCGTACGGTCATTCAAATAATTTTAGAAAGTTGTATGAATTAGACTAATCAGACTAATTACATTTCAAGCGTGTTTATCGCTGAATTGATATCGAACAAATTATTAAATGGTGCAATGCTTTTTATGTCTTAATATTAATGTCTAACATAGCCGCGAAAGAACAAGATTATCACGTTAATGAGAACGAAGCATTTGAAGTAATTATTATCGGTTCCGGACCCGCAGGCTACACGGCTGGAGTTTATACATCACGTGCAAAACTTCGAACACTTATAATTTCGGGTACCCTTCCTGGCGGACAGCTAATGACTACAAGTGAAGTAGAAAATTATCCCGGTTTTCCTAATGGCATATTCGGACCGGAGCTGATGATGAATATGAGACAACAAGCAGAAAGATTTGGTACGGTTATTGTGGATGACGAAGTCATTCGAGTTGATTTTAGTAAGCGCCCCTTTGTGATAACCACGCACTCGGAAAATTATGAGGCAGACTCCGTATTAATTTGCACCGGTGCCTCTCCTCGGAAATTGGGTATTGAAGGAGAACAGCAATTCGCTGGCAGAGGGGTATCATATTGTGCCACTTGTGATGGTCCATTCTTCAAAGGAGAGGACATAGTTGTTGTCGGTGGGGGAGATACTGCTTTAGAAGAGGCAACATTCTTAACCAAATTCGGAAAATCTGTAAAAATAATTCATAGACGAGAGTCATTGCGTGGAAGTAGAATTCTTCAAGAAAAGGCTTTCGAGAATCCAAAGATCCAATTTCTGTGGAATAGTGTTGTAGCTGACATTACAGGCGATAAGAAAATTGGAACGGTTGTTATTAAGGATATAAATAATGGGAAACAAGAAAAAATTCCCGCAGGAGGATTATTTGTTGCAATCGGTCACGAACCTAATACTGCTATATTTAGAGGTCAACTGGAGATGGACGATAAAGGTTACATTATTTTAAAGAGCCAGACGAAGACAAGCGTAGAGGGTGTTTTTGCAGCAGGAGATGTACATGACTATAGATATCGTCAGGCAGTCACCGCAGCTGGCTTTGGCTGCATGGCCGCATTAGACGTAGAAAAATGGTTGACTGAAAGAAAGCATAAAAATTAGACGTTTTTGTTACTACATGCTGAGCTCAGTGTATATGGATATCCGAGATATTCTTTGCACTTGTAAGAGCATTATCATATTCTTCTTTATCAAAGATCTTTTCTTCTAAATAGAGACTCTTAAACTTTCTTCCATCATCTGCAAATATTCCTACAAGAAAACCATTATCTAGTTTTTTAGCAGCTTTTAACATACAAGATAACACAGATCCGGATGAAGGACCTACTAGTAAGCCCTCTTTTCTTACCAACTGCTTAACCATATTAAACGAATCAATATTAGTAGCTGTCATCCATTCATCAACAACCTTCTCGCGACGCTTAAATAAGTCTGGCATTGATGATTCTTCAAAATTTCTCAGACCTTGCAAGAGATGATTCTTTTGAGCTTGGATTGCAATGACTTTGATAGTCGGATTCTTTTCTTTAAGAAAAGTTGCAGATCCAGTGATAGTTCCACCTGTACCACAGCCGCTAAAGAAGTGAGTTATATTACCATTAGTTTGCTCCCAAATCTCAGGGCCGGTACTTTCATAATGAGCCAAATAATTAGCATCATTGTCGTACTGGTTTGGCATATAATAGATATCAGGTCTAGGTTTTGATATTGCCTTCGCGAGTGCAATACTTTGATCTGTCCCAGCTCCTACTCTAGGACATAGATCGTCAGATGTCTCATGAAGAGTTGCTCCTAATTGTCTTAAGATAGTTTTCGTTTCTTTGCTGACTTTCTCAGGAATAACAATTTCAATCTTATACCCTAATGATGATGCAATACCAGCTAAAGCAATACCAGTGTTTCCAGAAGTAGGCTCGATAATAATGCTTTTATCTTTCCTTAGGATACGTTTCTTTTCTGCATCCTTTATCATCCAAAGTGCAGCCCTGTCTTTGACAGAGCCAAATGGATTAAACCATTCTAATTTTGCATAAAATTTAATATGCTTAGTTGAGAATGAGGTGAGTTCTATTAAAGGAGTCTGACCAATCTGGTCAATTACTTTGGGTCTAGCAATAGCTGTCATTTTATTTTGCCTTCTTAATTGTGAATTCAAGATCCTTTGTAATCTTATTTATTGACAAAAGTTCATGACCATTTCTTTTTACCCATCTAGAAATATCTTCTTCAGATTCTGGATCATCAGATAAGATTTTTAGTATATCACCTCTTGCGAGTTTTTCCATCTCGATCTTAGTACGAAATACTGGTTCAGGACAAAAAAGCCCTCTGACATCAATAGTTTTGGTTGCGGATTCGCTACTTTTAGTACTCATACTGACAAACACAATAGATGATCGCATCATTATATTAAACGTTATGAATCCATAAATGAAAGACAAAATGTTGCAAATAATATTATCATTAATAATCTGATAAATATAGTTGATTTTTTCATTAGATTGCGACCCCATATTATAATGGTATAAAGTGCAAAGCTTCAGAGTAAACATACGTCATTTTCTAAAGACACTACCATGATAGTTTGTATATAAAAATCATCTAATAATATAATTAGAAAAATGTTATATTTCGTGATATCATATTCAATAACATTTTAATTACCTATATAGATCAAGGATTTACTTGACTATAAGCCATTGAACCTTTGGAGGCCTTAGCGTCTTTTAAATTACAATATCTGATTTAGAAATAGTAATAGTATATGCATGCTGGCAAACTGAACATTCAATGAAACTAGAGTTGGCTTTCTTCCAAGGTCAAAGTGAAGGTCGATTCGTCTTATTAACGAAACAGATCATTTTGCTTTTTCCTCACCAGAGTGGAAATACAGCATCTGTCGTCTTCGTCATAAACACAGCCCCTTACTATTGCCACTGGAATGCGATCCGATTTACCCATTACGAGCTCTGCAGCAGACGCGATTTCATCTACTGTTGCAATCTCTGTCACCTTCAATTTCTTTCCATACATATCGGTAGTACCTATATAGCTTTTTATCGGCTTTATTCCTGCAATACCTACTGCAACATTAGTTTGTCCTTCTCTAAATGGCCTACCAAAGGTATCTGCTATTATAACTGCTACATTTTTTCTTGTTATCTTTTTAATAGACTGTCTTATTTTCCTTGCAGATGTATCAGAATCGATTGGCAATAAAACGACATGACTTTTACTATCTTTAACATTACTCTGATCTATTCCTGCGTTTGCACAGATAAATCCTTGTCTTGTTTCTACTATTATTATTCCCCTTTCTTCTCTTATTATCTCTTTTGATTCATTTAGAATCATTTGGACTATTCGTGCATCTTTATAATATTTTCTTGCTATCTGCATAGCTTTATCCGACGGGTTTATCAGATCGAGGTTTACTATTCGACCTTCAGCCTTTGAAATAATTTTTTGGGCAATAACTATAATGTCTTTGTCATACAGTTTCTCATGTGCTAGAGATATGGATTCTAAAATTAACAATTCTAGTTTATCTTTTGGTTTTATCTCTGCAGTAACATGAATCGGAATAACTTCTACTCTAGTATAAACCATTAATGCAAGATAAAAACTGACTATATAAAAAAATTAATTCCTACTACTTCTCTCTGCTAGAACTGTATTTCCAAATTTCTTTTCTAGCAAGTTAAGTAATAATGTTAAATCACGTATTTCTATAACCGCATCCGACTTTTCTTTAACCTTGTCTACAGGGCAAAATCCAACTGTGAATGCCGCGAGTGAAAACAATTTCAAATCATTTGCACCGTCGACTACTACTACCGTATCTTCTTTTTTAATACCCCATTCCTTAATTGTTGGTATTACTACAGCTGCCTTGTCAGATGTAACTTGAATGTTTATACCTTCAAGCTTTCCATTCGTAAATATCAATTCATTTGAAAATATTTTATCTAAACCAAGATAGTCTTTTAGTCTATTCGTTATGATAGTAAATCCTCCAGAAACAGCAATCATTTTCCAGCCTGCTTTTTTTAGCGAAGAACATAGCTCTCTTGCCCCAGGCATTATTTCTAAATTCTCCCCTATTCTCTTAGCATCCTCAAAAGCAATTCCCTTGAGGGCATTGACACGTTGAACAAGACCTTCTTCCCATTTTATCTCTCCTCGAATACCTTGTTTTGTAATATCCCATATTTCCTTTTCCTTCTCAGGACCCATCATTTGTGCTAAAACTGGAAGGTATTCTGCGTTAAGCAGGACGCCCTCTACATCAAAAATTATTAGCATTGTAGTGTGCTTATTTAAGCCATTCCTGCCAACATATATTAACGTTCTCCAACTTATACGAAGAAATTATATTTAATATTATTGTATAGTATAGCTATCATAATAATTACAAACGAGTTCCATAATCGCTCAATACATAACAAACTGCCAAGTGTTTTTATAATATTTTGATTGGCTAGCTACTATTTCTCAATTGAGTATATTATTATACTAATGTAGGTCATTATTTTCATAGTAAAAGCATTAATGGCTCAAATACATTCTGACGTTGGCATATATTCGTTATGAGTAAAATAAATAAATAAACCTACTATTATTGCAATATTGATAAATTGTCAATGTATTAATTTCTCTGTTAACAATTGAATAAAAATATTACAACCGAACACAACCACTTTCGTTCTTTTCAAGATGCCCAGACGTTAAAAAAAATAATTGTATTGTCTACTTTATTGATGACTATTTGGGCAATGTGACTTTAATCCTACCGGCTACGAATTAAGGCATTGACAGAAAAATAAATATTAATTAAATATCTTCTGAAGATAATCTACAGATATATATAGTGCTGGCTAAAGAGAATGAGAAAGAAGTCTTTTCGATCAATGATTAAACTTGTAAGTGAAAGCAAAATGTCTATCTATTGATTCTCGAATGCGATAGAACAGGTTTTAAGGCATCAGGAACGATCTTATACCACTATTGCTTTCTTTTCTAATCAATGAGTGAAGATCTGGAAACTAAATATTTAGTACCTGTCAAAGGCGTCGAGAAATCTATTAAATTAACTGACGACGCGAAAACAGAACTACAAAGTATTGGTATGATGGACGACAAAGGTAAACTTAAACTCAAAGGAGTTAGTCCTAAGATGCTTAAACGTATGAAACTAGAAGCCGTAGATTGCCCTGTCCTAAAATCAGAAATAGGATTTATCCAATGTTATGTTTGCAAGAACTTCCATAGTAGAATTTCAGGAAAGGTATATTGCAGAGGAGAGCCATTCTAAATCACCAAAACTTCATAAAGCTAAAGATTCTGCCTGTGAATGTTGAATTCTGTGAAAGAGACTGGAATTACAGTTAAAAAAAATGAAGATTTTAGTGAATGGTATTTGCAGGTAGTGTTAAAAACCGGCCTTGCAGACTATTCTCCTGTAAAAGGATTCATAGTTCTTCCTCCATATGGTTATGCCATATGGGAATCTATTAAAGACAGTTTAGATAAAAAGTTCAAGGAAACAGGACATCAAAATGGCTTTTTGCCTGTCCTGATTCCAGAGAGTCTCCTTGTAAGAGAGGAAGACCACTTTGCAGGATTTACGCCAGAAGTATTTTGGGTAACGAAAGCCGGAGGTAATAGCTTGTCAGAGAAGCTTGCTTTGCGCCCTACGTCAGAAACTCTTGCATACTCAATATTTGCAAAGTGGATAACAAGCTACAGAGATCTGCCTTTAAAAATTAACTATTGGAATACTGCATTACGTGCCGAGATTAAAGGAACAAAACCTTTTGTTAGGACTTCCGAGTTTCTGTGGCAGGAAGGGCACACAGTCCACGCTACTCCGAAAGAAGCAGAAGAAGAGGTTATGTCAATTTTAATGGTTTACAATGATTTGATTCAAAACCATTTAGCCATACCAACGTTAACTGGACTAAAAAGTGACAAAGAAAAATTTGTTGGTGCAGAATACACCGCTACATTGGAAGGAATGATGTCTGATGGTAAGGCATTACAAATGGGTACCTCTCATTATTTAGGACAAAATTTTTCAAAACCTTTTGAAATAAGATATCTTGGGAAGGATTCCCGAGACCATTTTGCTTGGCAGACATCCTGGGGAGTATCTTGGCGACTTATTGGAGCGTTGATAATGGTACATGGAGACGATAAAGGACTTATAATTCCTCCTAAGATAGCGCCAATCCAGGTAGTCATAATTCCAATACACAAACATAAAGATGAAGAAATGGTAAAATCTTCTGCCGATGAACTACATCTTGAATTAATAAAGTCGGGTATTCGAGCGCATCTTGATAAAAGAAACGAATATACTGCTGGATGGAAATTCAATGAATGGGAAATAAAAGGTGTTCCTCTTCGAATTAATATAGGTCCTAGGGATATCGAAAACCATAAGGTGGAGCTTGTTAGACGAGATAATAAGGAAAAAATTCTCGTTGACCGGGTTAAATTAATTGAACATGTAATCAGTCTATTAGATGAAATTCAAAGCAACCTATTAAATAGAGCTAAGAAAAACCTACAAGATAATATTACTACAACGACAAATTATGACATATTAAAGTCGACTGTAGAGAGCAAAGGAGGATTTGTTTTAGCAGGATGGTGCACCAATAGAGAATGTGAAGATAAAATAAAGGAAGAGACGGGGGCTGATATTCGAGTTATTCCATTTGAGGGACAGGAACGATCTGATTCAACAATTTGTATATATTGCCATCAGCCTGCAAAAAAAATTGCTGTGTTTGCTAGATCCTATTAGATTATACGCACGTACGACGTTGCCTCTACTTGCTTTGGAATTATTAGTTTTGAGCATATATATCCTAGAAAGATACTATTAAGTTTCAGTCTAGAGTGTAGCGTGTTGAATATAGGCGAGTCAATCAAATAACCACCATGTAAACAATCAAAACAAGATAGAAACTTTGTCTAAAGTATTTTCAATAATTGAAAGAATCTAGTTTCATACTATATGCTATAAAATGATATATTAGTAAGAAATTAATGATACGCATATATGTCGTTTATTGTTGCCGTACAAGATCGACGAGGCTCCTACAAACAGAAGAAAGGGTAGCTTGGATGTGTTTATAATCCTATCGCTATTTTATGTTCGATATTGAGAACCATGCTAGCGCATAAAATATTAAAATGAAATGCAATATTTTTTCTTATTATTTATTCGTTCAACACGGTGAAAAAATCTGATAAAGCGATGCACAACTCATAAATAAACCAAAATAACTATTCAGGTCATGTCAGTCAGGTCATATACAAATTCATGCTTACTCATTGTTATCAGTAACTCAGCTATTCCTGTCCCTCTAATGACTAACAACTAGATATAACGGATATCTATTGAGGTATTCTGGTTGGTCAATATCGACGAAATCTTTGCATTCTATGCTGAATTTGGGTATATAGGTATACTGCTAATAAGTTTCGTTGGAAGCGTCATAGTTTTCATTCCAATCCCTTATTTTCCTCTACTTGTTACTGCCGCTCTCAATAAACAACTTGATCCTCATATTTTAGCTCTTTCCAGTGCAATTGGAGCAGTTATAGCTAAAATGATAATATTCTACGTCAGTTATTACGGTAGAAATATTCTTAGTAGTAAAACGAAGAGAAGAATTCTTCCTCTTCAAAGACTGCTCAGTAGGTATGGTGGACCAGGAGCCTTTATAGCCGCTCTTACTCCTATACCGGATGATCTGATTTATATTCCTCTTGGACTTTCAAAGTACAATCCTTGGAAATTCGCGATCGCAACATTCCTTGGGAAATTTCTTCTGAATGAAATAATTGTATTGGGAGCAGTTTTTTTAGGAAGACCATTCGTGGAAAGTCTAGGTTCAGATTCTACCGAACCCATCTATTTGGTTATCGGAGCCATTACGAGTTTCATAGTGCTAGGAATAATATTATATCTATATCTAAAAATTGATTGGGCAAAGATAATTGGAAAATGGTTTCCTTGGACTATTCAAGATGATCCGAATGAAAAATAATTCGCTTCTCACATGTATTCTGTTTGACTATGGCGGGTATATATCAGATCATATGTAACAAGTAGTTTACATTCGTTTCATAGGCTACTAAAAACATATGCATAAAAGTTGAGTTTGGCAGTATTTATTCGTAAAGTTAGACCCTATTTATCTTTACAGTATTAATTTCCTCAGCTCATTGAATCAACTGGATTAGAAATTTATAGTATAATTAAAATTACTAAATTATGTGTATCTTTATGACAAATTATGCTTTACTTAGAATAAAGAGATTGTATATGTTAGACCTGAGCTCTAGGTCTTAACAATTCTAGTTAAAAGTAGTGTTTTGTTTGTTCTAGTCTCTTGCTAGGAATAGTATTATTCAGTTTAATACTAAATATTCGATTTTTTTACTTTGGTCCTGTTAATTTTGTTGATGGTTGCTACTAACTCTATGTACTGGGAGGCATATAGCATCCCAGGTATCAAAATAAACTCGCATTACCAAGCTCAACAAGTTCCAGTTGGTGAACTTAGTGTATCAGGAGTATCGACAGATAATGCTACTTATGTCAGGTTTATTTGGATTGGAATGACTTAAAACTATTTCAAAATGCGACAGCCATAGGTCCTGATGGAGAAAATGATTATTCAAAATGGTCTTTTGTGTATACTAAAGGTTATCATACAATAGAAGAAGGAAATAATGAACTAACTGCAAAAGTATCGTGTGGAGACAACCCGGGTTCGACAAAATATTATTCTCTAAATGTTACGGGAGTGGCTGAAGGGGAACAAGATTCATTAACAAATGCAAACAATAGCTCCATTGACTCTAAAAGTGTGCCATCTGATGAAAATAATGACTCGCTAGCAATTGAAACAAGGAATTGGTCTGTTGTAATACCATCAAAACGCTTTCAATCAAATATCGAGCCAGAGATAGATTATGCTAGTGACACAAACCATATCTTCTTGCTGCTCCTTCATTTAACGAAAACAATGCCTCGGTCTTAAGAAACACAACCTCGCTTGAAGGCGAAAAAACAGCTAAAATTTATTCCACCAATAGCAGATGCAGGCAAAGACTTGATAGTCAATGAGGGTTCGCCTATTTTGCTCTGAATGCTTCCAGAAGCATTGATCCTGACGGTATTATTTTGTCGTATAGCTGGAAACAAAATCCTCATCCACTCGTAACTCTCGGCGGCGCGGAAACAAAAATTTGGACGTTTAATGCTGCTAGCATATCTTCAGACACTACATTTACATTTGAAATGACCGTTACTGACAATAACGGTTTAACATCATCTGACTCTACCAACGTTCTAGTGAAAGATATATCTATGACCAATAGTTCTTTATCTGCTAGTAATAATCCACCAGTTGCTAAAGCGGGAGTAGACTTTGAAGTCAACGAAAATACCTCTCTAACGCTTTCGGGTATCGCCAGTACCGATCCAGATTTTGGTGACAGTCTAAATTATTCTTGGAAACAGATTGGAGGGTTTCCGCTGTGGGAGACATTATCGCGACTAGATACAGAGCAGTATTGAGTTTAACTTCTCCCTCCGCATCTGTCGATAGTATGTTTTCATTCGACCTGACAGTTAGCGATAAGCAAGGTTTGATGGATACTGATATAGTGAATGTCCTTGTTAAAGATATTGCTTCTTCGCCTGTACTGAACAATAATATTACTATTTCTTCTAAAAGTCAAGACCAAAAAGCACCGATGAACATACAAATAGAAGTATCTGAAGATCCAATTAGTTTGGGTCGTGGGCAGACTGTAACAGTTACAGCATTTGATACAGTCACAGATGAACCAATAGAATACGCTGATATCGATGGTATTGTGACATACCCTTCTGGAGAGACTAAAGAATTTGATGATGATGATGATGGGATCATTTCATTAACATGGGAAATTGATTCAGATTCGGAACCTGGTGTTTTTAGCATCGATATTACTGCATCTGCAGCTGGCTATGAAGAAATTACCAAATCACGAACATTTGAAG
>JBKPPX010000389.1:0-6213 GCA_046733815.1 Thermoproteota archaeon
TGAAAACATACTCTGAATTGTTTTAGCAATATCCTCAAAGAAAATTTCTATGTTAGGATTATTTTTTGCAGCATGCTGATAGCGTTTTCCACTCTGTCCTGAATAGATATTGGGAATTATCTTTAAATGGGTACCAGAGATCTTTGCGACAGCAGCTTCCTGTGCATCGATTGCAACTATGATGAAATTTGTGCTGTTACCTGATCTTCTCAAAATATTTATCTCAACATCATTCCATTTTCTATTCTTGTCAATTGTGATTGTGTCACCTACTTGTACTGTTAGAGAATGATATATTCCTCTAGGTACAAGCTCATTATCAGTGTTTGTTATTATGCCTGTTATTCGCAATCTGTCTACCATGTTATCAAGGCCAATACCCTCAACTCTAACTGAAACTCGTACTTTAATTCGCTCTCCTTTATCAGGCCTGGCATATTCTTTCACCTTTTTGATGACTCTTGTAGTATCAGCAAAGATGTGATCTCCATTTTCTATTATTCTCCTTAAAGTAAAAAGATCATCTGCATCTTCTGGAATAACAAAATAAGCTTTGCCAGAAGATTCTTTTGCTTCTTTAATAATCATTAGATCATACTTTGCTCTTTCTCATCATATTTTACACTAATTTTTTCGTTAGTTACAGGAGTTGTAGAAGGAGGAGAAGAAGATGATGATGCCTTACTTCCTTCTTTGGTTTGAGTCGATTTTAGATAATTATTGACCCATTCCTGTGTTAATACTCCTGATTCTACTAAATTTACTAATGCATTGGCTGAAGCATCGCCTTGTACCTTACCTGATTTTCTCCTGGTCTGTCTCCATTTAAGTTGTGTATTACCACTCTTTGATGAATATATTATTCCAAGAATTTCTTTGGCATTTACAAAGGTCATTTCACGTATCTTTTTCAATGTCACTTTATCGGCTGCTTCAATATAGATTGCTCCAGGACCTTCTTCACGCTCTGGAAATACTTCGTAATCTCGCAGATAACTTTCAGGGATAAATGATCTGCACGTACTAACTATGATAAATTTTCTAAAACTCTCAAGCGAGGCGGTAGTTTCTATGCGAACCAATGTAACTATGAAAACCAGTTAGCCACTTATCAAGTTTATGACATTGTATAGATATGAATTAAAAAGAAGAGAATGTTATTAATGGCATATATTCTGTTTTACTGACTGCACTCCTATCACCACATCTTTAATTTGTCAAACTACGAAGCCCCGCTTCTAAATAAGAATAAAAAGTAGCATTATTAATATTGAAACGGTGGACAAACTCCTAACTCAAGATCTACTTCATCGATTGCTCAGTAGGGCTAGTTTCGTCATCGTTCGTCCAATTTAATTATGAATATTATACAATAAAAATGAAGATCTAAAACTTGTCTATATACAATATATATATGCTGAATTTATGTTTGATTTCTTATTAAATCATGATGATAATGTTATTGTTATCATCATCCCGTCTACACGATAGAGGATTCATCTTAACAACTTGAATATTCTATTATTTGTTGTTAGGTGCAAGGATGCATTCTTATTTAATTATTAAAAATATTTGCATCTATTTGGGATTCTCTTTGATTAATCTCTATTAAGCCACAGCCAATTTCGCTTCTACTATTACCGAATACAAATACTGTTATCCCGTACGCCATGGATCTTATGATGCAACGATTTAGCAATTCCTTCTTTTAAGAAGTAACAAATGATTATTATTATTATTGCGTCTGCCTCTTAAAATTCTTGGTGCGCTCAGTGGCTTCTTTTTCTTTGTTGCCTGCGTCTGCCCATAAATAGTGGAAATAATCTTTTGCAAAACCGGCAAGACCTGTGTGCTCTGCCCAAATGGCAATTGGTTCCACATTCATATTATCGCTTCTTCCTTCACCAAGAAGGATCATTACTTGCTTGCTGTCACCAATCACTCCACCCCCAAACATATTATTTTTCAATCTGACTTCCGCAATTCTAGATATGGCACGTACCGTATCAGTAGTGGTTTCTTCTGAAGCAAGAACAGTTATTCTTACTCCTTTTTCATGTAACATCCTTAACATAGGTTGGATTGGCTTTGCTATATTTTCAGCAACTTGGGGTAATGCTATGAGCAACTCGTGTTGACAGGTCTGAATGATCTCGCTTACTTTTGCAGCAATATTATAAATTCCTCTCACAACCCAAATTTCTGGTTTTTCTCTAATGCCACTCTTTTGGTAAATTGGCATTAATTCGCTGACGATCAAATTTTCATTGTCCCTAATATCATTCTCAATGCGCATTCGCATAGCTTCTAGTGCAGTCAGAGGGGATTTGGGAAAGAATTTTTGAGGTCTTGAGCTATCTGATTCAAGCCAACCTTTGTCCTCTAAACTATTTAGAACTTCGTAAATCTTAGAATATGGAACACCTGATTTTTTACTAATATCAGAGGCTGTCATAGAACCGGTCTCTAGTAGGGAGAGATAGACCTTCGTTTCATAACTTGTCAAGCCAAGGCTCTCCATTGCTTTCCTTGACTTGTCACTTATGCTCATTTACTATATAGAAAAATGAAAAAAAGCTATTATATAAGTATGCTTTAGTAGTGTGCTGTAGTATATTGCAGATAATGTAAATTTTTGATGTTTATTAACTAATCACCGTAGGATTTGTAAGGTTATCTTTATATATAAATCAGATTGGACTTAGTAAAAGGTACATTAGGTAGGTAATAACTATGGATTTAATTCAAATTTCTAATATGACTACTAGTAAGATTACTTCTACTAGACGAACGATTAGACATACACAAAGTATCTGTCCAGATTGCAATATGATCTTGGATGCAGAAGTTTTTGAAAGAGAAGGCAAAGTATACATGACAAAGACTTGTCCATCCCATGGTGAATGCGAAGAGCTATACTTCGGATCTTATGAGATGTACAAAAAATTCAGCACATATTGGATGGATGGAAAGGGTGCTCATGCTCCGAATGTTATGGTAGATAAATGTGCATGCCCAACCAATTGTGGTCTGTGTACTAATCATCTTTCACACTCTGGTTTGGCTAACATGATCGTTACCAACAGATGCGATTTGACCTGCTGGTATTGCTTCTTCTATGTAAAGAAAGGTCTAGAAGGCGCTTATCTCTACGAACCAAGCTATGAACAAATAAGAGCCATGATGAAAACACTAAAGGCAGAAAAACCGATAGCTGGAAATTCAATACAGGTTACAGGTGGAGAACCGATGCTCAGAGATGATATTGTAGACATTATCAAAATAATGAAGGAGGAAGGGGTAGATCATGTTCAGTTAAACACTAACGGTATCAAACTAGCTTTGTCTCCAGAAACTATGCGCCAGGTAAGAATGGCTGGTGTAAGTAACCTATATCTTTCATTTGATGGAGTTACTCCAAGAACTAATCCCAAGAACCATTGGGAAGTTCCATATACACTAGAATCTGCACGAAAATGTGGTATGACTGTAGTTTTTGTGCCAACAGTAATCAAATCAATCAATGATCACGAATTAGGTGGAATCATCCGGTATGCACAAAAGAACCTGGATGTTGTTCATGCTGTGAACTTCCAGCCAGTATCATTGACAGGCAGAATGACAAAGAGAGAACGTGAAAAATACCGAATAACAATTCCTGATTGCATCGAAAGAATTGAAGAGCAGACAAATGGTGAAATTACATCCGATGGATGGTTTCCAGTTCCCTCCTGTATGCCTTTAACAAATGTAATAGAAGCATTCAGCAATAAACCAAAATATGAACTCTCCATTCATTTTGCATGTGGTGCCGGAACATATGTTTTCGAAGATACTCAGACAAAGAAACTGACACCACTTACATCATTCGTTGACCTTAAGGGACTGCTCGAATACTTTGAGGAGAAATCTGATGAAATCAAGTCTGGTGCCAATAGATACTGGACAATGCTAGATGTAGTACGCAAACTTAATCAGTTTGTTGACAGGAACAAACAGCCACATGGCTTGAATCTTGCCAAAATGTTCTCAAGCATTTTGTTAAAGCGCAACTTTGAATCAGTTGGATCATGGCACGTGAGATCTCTGTTCTTGGGAATGATGCACTTCCAAGACAAATATAACGAAGACTTGGAGAGATTGCAAAGATGTGATATACATTATTTAACACCAGATCTTAGAATCATACCCTTCTGTGCATTTAATGTCATTCCTGAGTGGTATAGAGACCGAATTCAAAAGAAGTACAGCATTCCAGTAGAAGAATGGGAAAAGGCACATGGTCAAACACTGGAATCTGGTCTTTACAGAGGTCTAATGAGACGAGGTAAATCAGAGGCTCAGATGGGCTGTGCATTATCAGAAATGCACAAGGCAGCCGCTGAAGCTACGGTGCAAGCTGAAGGTGGAGATCATAAGGCTGTTGAACTTCGCAACGGTATGGCAGGAGCCTAGATAGAAAATAAGCAAGGGTTTCTCACCTTTTATTATTTTTATTTTATTTTTATGTGTAAGAATTAAGTTATAATAAAATTTTATTTTATATTTATAGGATAATATGGCAATGATTATTATCATTATTAGTAAGAATACACGCACGCGCGCACACATATGACTAATCATTTGCGTGTGGCATTATTTAATAGTAAATAAATATAGAATACATATACACAAAAATACTAACTGTATTCCCATCCTGGTCTTCTACCTCTAGATAAGATTTAATTGAAAGAGGCAATTGCTTTTCTCTATGTCTACGATGAAATATATTCAACTCGAGCCGCAAGGAGACATTGCTGTAATCAAAATTAACCGACCAGAGGCATTAAACGCAATGAACGTAGATGTTATATCTGAATTATCGCGTGCAATAGACATTGTTGGCGTTGATGATGGAATAAAAGTTGTAATTATTACTGGCGCTGGTGAAAAGTCCTTCTGTGCAGGCGCAGATATTGCGTACATGGTTAATATTGATCCTATGAAAGCTGAAAAGTATGCTTCTTCTGCTCAGGCTGTACTTAATAAAATAGAAAAATTAGAAAAACCAGTCATAGCTGCAGTCAACGGTTTTGCTTTGGGGGGTGGCTGTGAGTTGGCAATGGTCTGCGACATTCGAATTGCATCCAGCAATGCCAAAATGGGTCAGCCAGAAGTCACAATTGGTATTCCTCCAGGCTGGGGAGGAACCCAGAGATTATTGAGAATCGTTGGTCCTGCAAAAGCAAAAGAACTAGTCTTTACAGGCAAAATGATAACAGCAGAAGAGGCGTTACAGATTGGTCTTGTTAATAAAGTAGTAAGTTTAGGATCTGAGGACAATTTACCGCCAGAAGTATCAAAAGATGATGCAGTTAAAGAAAAGGAAAGATCTGCAGAAGTAGCAAAGATTCTAAACAAAAAGTTAATGGAAGAATGCCTGTCACTTGCAAAAGAAATAACAAAGAATAGTTTTACCGCTGTCAAAGTTAGTAAAATGCTAATCAATAAAGGAATGGATGTAGATATTGATTCTGGGTTACGACTGGAAATATATGGCTGGGCATTATGTTTTGCACATGAGGATAGACAAAAAATGATGTCTGCATTTTTGAATAAGGGAAAGAAGTAGAATTAGAAGTAGGAGTATGAGTAGGAGTAATGTTACTATAGCGGAGAAACAAAACTGTGCTGATATAATATAATTATAATAACATTCTTGTTTCTCTCTATGCTATTTTATTATAATTATTATTTTTTAACTGATACTACTTTAGCACCAGTACTAGGACGGCAGATTACAGTCTTGCTTTCTATTTTTGCTTCTTTGAAACCTGCAGCCATTGCACCTGCAACTTCCTTACTATTCTTATTACTTTTCAAAAATGAGATGATTGATGGACCAGCACCGCTGATTGTCACTGCTAGTGCTCCTGCTTTGGTAGCCTTACTTTTAACCTCCTCATAACCGGGGATCAAATGCTTTCTTGCAGGCTCTACAATGATGTCATCTACACCCTTTGCAATCATTTCTATATCTTTTGACATAAACCCAGCAACAATAGTGCTTGCATTTGATACATTATGAACAACACTTTTCAGAGGAACTTGATTAGGCAAAACACTTCTTGCTACCTCTGTCTTTCTCTTGGGAACTTTAATTAGGGGAACTGCAATAACCAGAACGAGATCATTTGGCGGCTCTATTCTAATAAATTCTAGTTTTGGGCTAGT
>JBKPPX010000390.1:0-1411 GCA_046733815.1 Thermoproteota archaeon
CCTGCCGTAATTGTCCTTTCAACTGCGCTGGCAAGATTGGCCTCGGCCTGCTCTCGTGGGCACATTATATCCTCCTTGCCACCGAATGTGCTTTCAATTATCATCGTTTCAACCCTTGGAAAATTCCAAGAAGCGTTTTCAAGTGTAAGCGTCTTGCCGAACTTCATATCACTTGTGTATACAAGGTTGTGCTGGCCGCTACCAATGTGCATGTGAATTGCAGTTGATCCTATGATATGTCCCGAGTTTGAAAGCACAAGCTTGACATCTGGCGATATATCAGTTACTATGCCATACATCAGTGTTATCGTGTGTGTCACAGCGCTGTCGATATCTTGCTCAGAATATAATGCGTTATTCCCAGAATATCTAAGATAATCGCGCTGAAGCATACTCATTAGCAAGAGAGTTGGCTCTGTGCAGTAGACCGGACCGCTATAGCCATATTTGAAAAGCGCTGGTAGAAAGCCAGTGTGATCAAGATGAGCATGGCTGAGAACCACTGCGTCTACTTCCTCCATACCTATTCCTGCAATGTCAAATCGAGGTGTGGCTGCCAGGGGGTCCTTTGCCGACACATTGAGTCCACAGTCAAGTATAATCTTGCTTTCACGTGTTTCAAGTAGCATACATGACCTGCCTATCTCTGCAAATCCCCCTAGCGTGAGAAGGCTCGCTTCGGCCTCCTCAGTCAATTTAGGCCTAAATATCTTATCTCCCACTTCTCTATAGAACTTGATGCGCTGGCTCGCTGTGTCACCTAATGTCTTGTAAAGTCTTTCAATGGGCAGCATGTTTTGTGGAGCTTTTCTGACCCGGACTTTCCAGCCCGTCTTTTCTGTAAGATTAAAATCGCCACCTTCTTGCAAAACAGTCCAGGGCTTCTTAGCAAATATTACTGCCTCACCTAAGGCGGCGTCAAAGAATGTGCCTGCCACACCAGCCTCTCTTGGAATGGTATCTGCAATAACTTTGATAGACTCGTCTTGAGGAAGCCTTAGCGACTCATCTGTACGGATAATGATGCGCTTCTTTATGCTATTGACCATGTTTAGGACAAGCTGATTGTTCTGTAGTAGGTAGCTTGGGTTTTTAGAATAAAGTGCAATGCAAGGACCTTCATATTCAATTTTAGTCAGGCTAGCCTCGTGCGGCAGACTCTGCAGTATTACTGCCATGATATTTTGGCTAGCAGATTCATTATGGTTGTAGGGTTTACGTTGCATGAATGTAATTCCTAAATGAGTATTAAAGGAAGATCTCTATCAAGAGTAATGGCATCTCTTATATTGATGCCGGTATTAAGTATTTGGTTTGTTCACCTCAAAAGAAGTTAAGAATTGAACAATATACCAGCCGGTTTAACTAGCATAGCCACTCGATCCGGAAGATATAACTGATGCTACTCATT
>JBKPPX010000391.1:0-2010 GCA_046733815.1 Thermoproteota archaeon
AATAAGCACTGATATCGTAACGGGTTCGGTGGGATGTGGGACAGATTGACTCTATTTTGCCACTCAGATTATATTTCATGAATTGATAATTTGGATATTGTGCATGCGGTGGCAATTTGGGCAAGTTGGGTAGTTTATTGATTTATTATTATCTTCTAAGATAATCCTCTGGTCTTATAACCGCTATTAATTCTGCTCTGATATTGTTTTTTTCCTGTTTAAGATCAGACCATTTCTCTATCGGTACTTTCAAATGAGCTAGAGCACATGCAGACATTGTTATATCTGATAAACCTGTAAATACTTCCATTGTTTCTTCGACTGCTGGGTTATGTCCTACCAATAACACACGCACATATCTATCAGAAAGTCCTTCTATGATTTTCAAGTAGTCTTTTGGTTTAGCCTTATAAAGAGACTGTTCAAAAACAATATCTCCTTTATATTCACAACCCTCTGCCACATGTTCTGTTGTATTTTTAGCCCGTACTGCAGTGGAGCTTAAAATGAAATCTGGGATTAGATCTTTATCTTTGATTAGCTTTCCCATTCGTAATGCATCCTTCTTTGCAAGTTCATCTAATGGTCTTTCATGATCTGCTATGTTTGGGTCTTTCAAACTAGATTTTGCATGACGAAGAATAAGTAGGGTTTTCAATTTTTATTATATCAATTACATACCACAGGTTTTTTATTGTATATCTGATTCCCAATATATGTGTGGCTGTTATTAGATTTCTTTTCATCTCTAATAGTATTCAATACATATTCTTCTTATCATATTATTCTCTGAAGACATATATTTCCTCATTTTCATGTTCTGTTATTATATCAATCAGCAATATCGCCTTTACTGTCATCATAAATTTCTGGCTCTTCTATTCTGTAGGTACCACTTTGATTCAATGAGCTTGACTGTCAATAATGGTTACCTCAATATAATGTGAGAATAAACCAAGAAGAATAAAACCCCTTAGCAGCATAGCTATAGAATATCAAAATTTACGGGTTCGGTGGGATGCAGGACAGAATTGACTCTATTTTACCACTCAGGATTCATTTTAGTTATAGAAATGCATTTTCAGAATACAAAGACTGAGAACGAAGGCGAAGTAAATATCTCAGAAATCTATATAACATCATTGTGCAAAAATAGGACAATTGTTAGTTATTCATTAATTAATCGATCGGTAAACTAAAACTAAATGTAGCGCCTTTTCCATTTGAGTTGTTTTCAGCCCATATCTTCCCATCCTGGGCTTTAATTATACCCTTTGATATGAATAATCCAAGTCCAGTACCTTTAAAAGACTTTGTAGCAAACTTTGAAAACAGTCTTGGCAAAATCTCTGAATCTATTCCTTCTCCACTATCTTTCACACTCACTATAACGTTTCTAAAACTATTAACATAATCTCTTCCTTCTTCTTTTTCTTCTTCTTTATTTCTACCCTTTTTTTGTGTCACTCTTGCTGATACTGATATAGTTCCATCTTTAGTGAATTTTATAGCATTATTTAGCAGATTTGCAATAACTTGGTATATTCTTGTTTTATCTGCATCTACAAATATAGCCTCACTTGGTTCTACAAATAATATTTTTAATTTATTAGAATCAGAGATTTGCTTTTCGACATCTCTTATAACGTTTAATATTTTTTTATTTATATCAAATTTTTCTTTATTTAAAACTAGGGATCCACTTTCAATTTTTGAAACGTCTAATATATCTTCTGTTAATTGCCGCAATCTGTTTGAGTTCCTAGAAATAATATCTAGAAATTCCTCTTCTTTTTCTATATTTATAATAGCCCTGTTATTACTATTCTTTGTTTCTCTCTTTCTGCATAGCAGCAATTCAGATAGTGCAAGTATTGGCTGTATTGGGCTTCGCAGCTCATGTGCTGCCACATTTATAAATTCATCCTTTAATTGATCTTTATGTTTTAGTTCTTCGTTTGCATTTTCCAGTTCCTTTGTTAATTCACTTTGTTTTTTGACAGAGTTGTT
>JBKPPX010000392.1:0-2628 GCA_046733815.1 Thermoproteota archaeon
TTACAAAACGGACTGGTGGGCACGCCAGAAAAGATAGCCAGCAGAATTGAAGAATATGTCGATGCTGGAGTAGAACAGTTCTTTCTTGCCTTTCATGATCCTTTTGATCTCAGAGCTTTAGAGTTGTTTATGGATGCTGTGAAATAAAGTATACATTAAAGTGTTAATGATTCATCTATAACACTTTCGATATTATTGTTCTATCTTTGGTTTTTCTTTACAATCTATTGTCATAAAATTATTTTGTTATCTCATCATTGTATCTTTATTATCTTTGACAATTACACTAGATTTATTGCCTTTAATTTTGAATCGTGCTATAAAATTTCTTCTAAAACATCGAGAAGAAAAGTTTGCAATATTAGTTGCAACAAAAATTAGATAATTAGTTATATTTCTACTGCTGCTTTAATGCTAACAACAAGTCCATCATACGAATCTGCGGTTTTAGTCGGATGATTATATAGGTAAATCTACAGATAACTTTTTTTAAATAGCTGGGCATTCTTTTATTTTGTTTCCTGATGTATTGAAAGTGAATGCAAAACAATCTCAATTTAAGTAACCAAAATGTGTGTCTGCATCTATGTTTGGATTAATAATTATTCAGAATATGAAATGAGATGTTTTTCTCTACTATATTCTTGGGTAACACCAACAATAACTAAGATCAAGTTGTAGAAAGATAAAGGTGAGCAGTCAAACCAATTAATTCTATATAATCCATTTAACATTAGTAAGAGTCTGTCATCATCGTCAATAACGGGAATAGGGACATCAGGATACAGCTACTTTTGGAATGAGCGTAAACCCACTTCATTTAAATGGTACACAAGTCAGGGCTTTAAAACTGTTGAAATTAATGCCAGCTTCTACCGTTTTCCTACTCAAAATTGGATAAGGACTTGGCTGACAGCTCCAAAAGACTTTACTTTTTCCATCAAGGTTCATAGCTCCATTACCCATTATACCAAACTAAAGAATAGGTCACTGGAACTATGGAATCGATTTAGGTTATCCCTTGAGTGTCTTGAAAAGAAGATTGATTTCTGGCTATTTCAGATGCCATCAAAGTACAAGTATAGGCAAGAAAACCTAGAAGCAATAAAAGCATTCTTTGAAAAAACTAATTTACAAAACAAGGCTGTTTTAGAATTTAGAGATCCGTCGTGGTGGAAATGCGTAAAGGAAATTGCAAATATAGGGATAGTTTTCTGTTCAGTTGACGCACCAGGTCTTCCTAACAGCTTGATTTCAACAAACGGAGTGATTTATCTTAGGCTACATGGTTTCAAAAGTCTGGTATAATTATATATATTCAGAGAAAGAGCTCGATAGAATATTGTCAGAAATTAAAAAGCTTAGTGCAGATAAGAAGGTAATATACCTTAATAATGATCATGGCATGCTCGAGAATGGACGATACTTGTTGAAACATATGTAAGGCATTACATCTTTGAATATCATTCTTTTTATTTAAATAGATTTTGTGGTTTCACTGATGAACAATAATTATTTTCAAATCAAGTCACTATTTGCAGGTAGAAGAGTTTGATAAATCATTGAAGTATATGCTACTATGTTGCTGAGATTCTTAAAAGAAGATTCAGACGAAAGGTAAATTTTATATTAAATTATTTTGCATTAATTTTTTTTCGTATCTTCTTTCTTAATTATAATAAAGGTTCAGAAACGCGATACAAAGCATAGTAATAATAGTATCATAATAATGGAATGATAAACTTTCGATGATAGCAACAAATAGCCCTCGTTAGGTTTTTGTGTTTTATCTAGATAGTGGGCCACCGCCATTTTCAGAAAATTAAATTGATAGGAGTCCCAGAAGCAAAGTTGGAGTACAACAAGCAAATTCTAGATGAAATAGATTCCTACGCTTTCTGTTTTTTTCATAATGCTCTGTTAGTCTTTAGATATGTCTGAGCATGCTCTAACACTTTTCTTTGATTCTCTGGCAATGGAGAATTAGAAGTCATCTCTTTGAATTGCAGTGCGTTAACAACAGCCTTTCCACCCCAATGGTTATTAAAGTATGCACGGAGAATCTTGGTTCCTTTTCTTAGTTGTAAGACTTTTTCAGCCCAAGGTTTTAGTTCTTCTTTTGTATACAGATAATTATACCAATAATGTCCTTTCGTATTTCTTCCATGAAGTCTTATAAGTGAATGATCCGCTGTAACGATGACATCTGAGAGAAAATGAAGATTTTCTCTAGGTGGTGAATCGGTAATCACTGCTGCAATATTATAATGCTTTAACATTTCCCACGGTCCTTCGGTTTTCCATGATGGATGTCTGAACTCAACAGCATATTCATAATTATGACTATTTGGCAGTCGATCAAGAAATGGATCTATATTTTTGAAATCATTAACATTAAAACTTGGAGGAAGCTGAATCAATATAGCGCCTAATTTCTTTGCTATCTTTAAGGGTGATATTTTGTCGAGGAATTCTTCAAAATCTGTGATAGCTCCTCTTCTTATATCTAATCTTTTTTCATGTGTAATCGTTTCTGGTACTTTAACTGAAAACTGAAATTTATCTGGAGTTGCTCTGACCATTCCAATAAACGTACCTTTTGTCATATTAGAATAGAATTTGTGATAG
>JBKPPX010000393.1:0-1847 GCA_046733815.1 Thermoproteota archaeon
GACAGGTGGATGCTATTATGTATACTGTGAGGAAGTCCGTGCAGTGGAACCTAGAACGAGATCGGTTCTTTTGAAGGATTCTACTTATTATTATGGGCAGGAGTTCTTATCTTTAAAGTTTTTGTAGTGGTATTCTTAACCACCGCATGCCAAGACCCATCACGAATTTTTTGGCTCTGTATTTCGCTTCATTGTTTTCAAGAAAATTGCAGATAATGGGATGGCATGGCATCTAGACGTTAGAACAGCAGTTCTATTATTACCACTGCTTTTGTTCTTGTATTTCAAATAGGAGTTAAACCGGCTTTATTACTAGGATCAACTGAGGGAAAAGTAAGTATCTCGTCCTTGCTAAACATATTTCTTAGCTTATGTATACGATCGATAACTAGCTTGTTGGAAAAGTCCTCTGGCATGAAGTAAATCCTTTTCAAAAGTCCAAGGACTTCATACAGTCTTGGAACACCCTCTTTTTCTAATTCATCATATGATTCTATTATTGTTGCATCTCTCAAAATAGCATTATCATACTGAGAAAAAGTATCATCAATAGCAGGGGTCGAAGCAGTCGTATTGTCATCCCTAAGTCTTATGGGCACTTTGTTATAATCAACAGGAATTTCTTTTATATATTGAAACCTAATAGCTTCGTCATCTATTACTCTTCCTCTTCGTTTTCTGCTTATAGCTGTAGTATATGTGAAACGTATTCTAGTACCATCTATGGAGTCTTCCACTTTAGAATCCTCTAAAGTGATTTGCATTTCTTGTACAAGCTTTGAGAATTGTTCTTGCGCTGATTTATCACTACTAGCAGAAAGATGGCTTAAACATTTGCCTATTTCCTCCTCTGTAACTATATCCTTTTTCACACTCATTTACTTTTATCATTAGACATCTGTTGGATATTGCTCTTATCCTTTTGTTATTAGTATTATTTTGTAAGGTTAAATCTACTTGTAACTAAAGAGCTGAATTTACTGGAATTATTTAATTTTTACTCATCGTATTAATATAGACTTCAATAAATCACTGTTCTTAAATACTTATCAGGCTTTAAACCAACCAAAAGAACAAGGAAAAAAGATAAAATTTACTCTAGACCATAGAGCAAGCGAAGCAACATTTTGGCACGTTTTTAAAGACTTATCAAAGAACACTTGATTATTATATAGGAATAATGTTATTCAATCCAGTCGTGTTAAAGGAGCCAATTCTTCTAACTTGGGTATAAGCTCTGTATATGTTGGTATCTCATAAGCACTATCTTTTAATATCGATATCATTTGCTTTTGATCCTTTATTGCTTCTTCAGGGTCTCTTGGATGCAAAGCTATTCTGATAATTTGTGGTCTTTTTTCTATCTGCAATTTGAAGGCTCTTTCATCTCTGCTTACATTCACAATATTCTTTTCTGGATAGCCAGTGGAATCCCAATTTAAAACCTTTGGCAGCTTTATTTTTTTAAACTCTTGTTGTGAAAGTAACAATAAATATTCTTCTTGCACTTCTGCTAATTTGAATCCTAACTTTTCTAAAACTTTGATAGAGCTATTATTTAATTTCCACGCTGGTGGTATAAACACATATGTTTCTATTCCTATTTCATGGAATATCTCTATCCCTGCGCGTATCTGTTCTTCTGCATCTGCTTCTGTTGTTTCATGAAAGTTATCAAATTGACCATTTTTCAACTCATGATAAAGACCATGCAAAACAATTTGACAGTTATTGTATGATTTTATTTTATCAACAAATTCAGGAAATCTATGAAGGTCTTGCTTTTCGTTAAAGAATGGTATCAATGCAATATTGAATTTTATATTCAGTCTCTCTAGTTCATCACC
>JBKPPX010000394.1:0-2063 GCA_046733815.1 Thermoproteota archaeon
AAATTCATTTGAATCCCACCATAGTACTGGACATAATCTACCATTCCTAAGCCTTAGAACTGAAGCGGCGTTAATACAGCCATCTTACAGATAATATGTTCGAAGAATACATCTGACCTTGTGATACTGCATGTCACTGTTCCTCATCAGTGATGAAAGGATTTATTTGTCTTTGAATAAGATGCCATGTGACTATTTTTCTGATGCAAATGAAGGTGGGAAGTCTAGGTGAATAGTAACACTACAAATATTCCCGCAAGTGAAAGAGCCTTAGTGCTGCAAGGAGGGGGATCATTGGGTGCCTATGAAGCAGGTGCATACAAGGCGTTATATGAATGGCTATCGAAGAAAGATAAAGAGGAAGGAAAAGAAACAAGCATAACATTTGACATTATTGCAGGTACATCAATAGGTGCCATGAATTCAGCAGTCCTTACAAGCTACGTTGTTGAAAATGGTACTTATATGGGGTCTGCTGAGAGACTTGTAGATTTCTGGAAATATTTATCCAAACAGTCAATAGCAGATACCAATCCTTGGTTTAAGCCATGGTGGGATTATTTACATGGGCTGAATAAGGCTGTTGCAACAGGAGAAGCAGCCAGAAGATACTACTCAGCGAAGGAATTTGCTGTAGCCGGCGTATCAAATGTATTTTCTCCGCCTATCCCGGTACGGGACGACAGATTTTTTGACTTTATATGGAACACTCGGTATCGCTTTAGTAATGAAGCACTCAGAAAAAGTCTAGAGAGGTTTGCAAAGTTTCCTATAGCAACAGCTTTTGAAGCAAATCAACCTAGACTAATATTGGTCGCAGTTGATGTTGCAAATGGTGCACCTGTTGTATTTGACAGCTATGCAAAAGAAGATGGTTCTAGGTATACAGAATATGGAAGATATCTTAAACAACAAGATGGAAAGGAAGTAGGTTTTGAACATGTCATCAGATATAATGATGGAATAACTGTAGATCAAGTTATGGCATCTGGCTGCTTACCTGTTAATTTTGATTATACATTACTAGAGGTTGAGAGCTATTATCATCCTGATTTTGTTAATGACAATCATAATAATAGCTTCCCCCATGGTAGTAGGATTAGTATTGGTATCAGTTCCCCTCCTCCTTCTCCTGATCGTGACTTTAGTGAACACTACCGAAAAGAGATACGATACTTTTGGGATGGCGGAATGTTGTACAATACTCCATTAACTCAGCTAATCGTGCTTCACAGAAATTATTGGTATAAGATCAGAGGATTAAAAGACAAGGTTCCTAGTCTTAATATATGTGTAATAAATGTACATCCTACAACTCAAAGTGAAATCCCCACCGATCATGACGGCCTAATAAACAGAAAGAACGATATCACTTTTTCTGATCGGAGTCATAAAGATGAAGAAGTGTTATTGCTAGTATCTGACTATATAGAGTTAGTAAGAGAGTTAATAAGGGTTGCAAAAAAGGCTGGAGCCAAAGATAAAGTCATTACTAACTTGTTGAATCAAACAACAAAGTATCATGGCATGAACCTGAGGCCTAGACTCTACAAAGAAATCGTAGAGGGAAGATTCGATATAAATCAGATAGTACGAATAGAGAGAAAAAATGATGAACACACTATTTCAGACAAAATATTTGATTTCTCATCTGGAACAATTACGCAATTGCTAAAAGAGGGTTATGGGGACACCATGAATTTCATTCACACCAAAACGAATTAAAAACTCGGGCGCGTCGGGCCGCGAAGTGATATCACTTCAAAAAGTGGATTCTTTGCTAGTCTTTTTGAATGTAACAGGAAGCTAAAAAGGTTTCTGCAATGTTAGAGCAGAGGGATTTAGATAAAAATTCATTTGAATTCGAAGCTAAAGGTTTGACACTTTATTGTTTTAGTGATTTAGATACAGAATTTCTTTTAAACAAAGTCTGTCATTAAGTTATTCCTAGAATAGGTGGAAGAATAAGTTATTTGAATCCAATTGACCCGCCTCAAGAACAAAGAGCTTTAGTATTGCAAGGGGGAGGTGCCCTTGGGGCATACGAAGCTGGAGTCTACAAG
>JBKPPX010000395.1:0-3827 GCA_046733815.1 Thermoproteota archaeon
GAGAGAGTCTAAACAGGTGTTATTAATTGGAGGATTTCAGGTCGCTTAAAGATCACATTCTTCAGATCGATCAAGACTGGATCTAATAAAAGCGGTTTGTATTATTCTTCATCGAAGAAACTTTCCGTTGCTAGTATGCTATCAATATCATCAACTCCGACATCATAGTCGTCATCTTCCCTCTGATTTGCTTCACTAAATTCCTCATCTCCATTTTCGCTATCAGATACTACTTCAGATACGTCATCGTCGTCCTCATCGTTGTTATTGTCTGACTCATTTTGCAATTCATCTTTTGTCACTGTTTGGACGTCATTAACATCATCACTTTCTTCTTGTGACGACGTTGATACTGAGGATTTTGTAATAGTGAATCTATCTTTTATTTCTCCGCCGTTATTATCATAAAAAGTGCCAACCAATGTTTTTCCATCAGATGATACATCCACATTAAGAAATCCAAATAAACCAGCATATTGAGCTGCTGTCAATTCACTAGAGAGATGCGTATTAGTAGTTTTTGCACCAGCAGTACCTACTGTAGCTATTACAAGTCCATCTATGTTACGGTAGTTACTGCTTGAATCTTTACTTGTTATTATTGGGTCATCACTGTCTGCAGGATTAAATTTAAGTGGATATGTTCTCTCATATGTGTGAGTATGTGCTTGTAATACAAGATGTACTCCATATTTTTCAAAGAGTGGATGATAAATATCTACTAGTTCATGATCATATTCATCAACTATACCGCCTACACCATCAGAATACATAATTCTATGAAAGAATGGTATAATCCAGTCTATATTAGGATTAGAAGAAGCTTTTTCTAAGTCACTTTGTACAAAGGCTAATTGTTCTTTTGCTTTAGCATTACTCATATCAAGATATTCTTCTTCTGATGCAAGTGCAATAAAGTGAACATTCTGATAGTCAAATGAGTAATATTCTTCTGTAAGACCAAAGTGGCTCATGAGTGCTTCCAAGTCTTCTACATCATGATTTCCTATTGATATCTTCAATGTGTTAGCTATAGGCTGTATTACATCAAACCAGCAATCTGGAGAATCTTCATATGAATAGTCGCCTAGTCCAAGTATTAATTCTGGAGTTTTGTCTAATATGTTATTCACAGTATCTGTTGTATAATCTGTACATCCCCAGTCACCTGCAGCTGCAAAGTTAAAGTTAGTATTGATGGGTGTTGTTGTTGTTCTAGAAGGAGTAGTACTAGTGGTTATTGGTGAATCATTATCATCTTCTTCTTCCTGCGCCAATACGATATTTGCAGGCGGTAATAATAATAATGATAATGATAATATGATCAGAAAAAAAGAAGATGCAAGTACAACCGTCTTATATAAAAATCTTGGATTTATTTGTCTTGAGAATGAAATACCATTACTGTCTTTCATAAATTAAAGAAAATATTATGAAGTACGAATATAAATATTGTTATAGCGGCTTAGCTAAAATTCTCCTAGTGAAGATTATAATTAATGGCCGTGGAGAAAACTGATGGTCCAATTTATACATATTGTCACAGTTTGACACATATAAAAGAAAGAAGCGTTCGATGACGATAAGTATGCTGATGATTCTACCCCTAATATGCCATCACTATAATAGCCATAATACAGAAACCTTTCAGATTATCTAATATCGAAATAAATGATAAAACCGAAGATATGAAAAGTGTTGTTGTTGTTATCCCTTCCTATGCAGCGATGATAGTGCCGTCATTAGCTATTCTCAACTGAAATCATCTCCACTTTTCATTGATCTAATCGAATATTGAAAGGAGTTATAGCAACGTCATCAGGCTCTTAATTATTCGGCAGAAGCATTTATATCAATATTACCTGTTGTCGGAGGAGAAGAAGGAGAAGAATTTGTATTTTCGCAGCTAGCCATTACTGTGTCATTTACAACTCGATCAACATCTGTAACTGTATCATTTCCTTCTCCACAGTTAAAAGTATCTTTGCCAGGTCCTCCTGTCAATTTATCATCTCCAGGGCCTGCTATTAATAGATCATTACCATCATCGCCAAATAACACATCATTTCCATTATCACCTCGAATTCTGTCTCTGCCTTCGTCACCATGTATAGTATCATCTCCACTATCACCTCTGATTTGATCATTACCTCCGAGACCAGATATTATATCATCTCCTCCATAACCCCTTATCGTATCTTTCTCTGCAGTACCATTTAGCATATCAGGTCCTTCTATTCCTGTTACATTAAGTGCCCATACACTCACTGCCGGCGATGATGGCAATAACATTCCGCCAAATCTTGATTCTCCTGTTGTTGATAGTAATGCAGTAAGTAATGCTGTCACAATAATTGCTAATATTAAAACTTCTTTTGACATTTTGCTTATAGAAAAAAAAGCTAGATATTATATAGCTTTGCAAAATAAAAACTAATTTCATAAATTAAAAGTTAGTTTAAAAGATTGTAATTTATAGACTATGAGGTTCCAAGTTGAATTATTTCTTCACAGTTGCCAGCTCGATCATCTCCTCCTGTAAGATTAAAGTCCATGATTACGTCTATGCCGTCGCCGCAGTCAAAATAATCAGCACCGTCTCCTCCTATCAAAATATCATCACCCACGTCGCCATAGAGCTTATCATTACCCATTTCGCCTGCTAAAAAGTCGTCGTCTAATCCTCCGGCAAGAATATCATTTCCTTCTCCTCCATACAATTGATCACTACCTATGCCACCTTGAAGTAAATCATTGCCAATATCGCCATAAAGTTTATCTGGTTCTTCATCGCCTTGAATCGCGTCATCACCTGCTAGACCATGTATTGTATCGGCTCCTAGAAAACCTATCATGATATCGATGTTACTAGTACCTGTCAAGCGATCATCTCCAAACGATCCTGTTATTGGATTTTGCAAGCTCATCGCTAAAGAATTTCCAGTGACGTTGATAGGAGTAGGAGCAGTATTTGTACTATTGATGTTTGTAGAATCTAATTGAGCATATACAGAAACTGAACCAATTATAATATATATAAAGAGGCCAACTGACATTAAAAAGAAAGCACCTTTTAAAGACATATTTTTCATTTCTCTGTTTATCGATAGCACTTTTAAATCTCTTTCTGTTATATGCATCATTCTATGACAAATTACTTATAGTGTTAAAAAGTAAAAATAAAATCTATTTGTAGTGAACTTAACTGAGACACGTCTGCTTTTTTATACTCCATATATGGATAAACAAATCAAGGCATATTTGACTTATTTATTTATCCTGAAATAGGAAGTAAAAAATTATAGCAACAGCAGGATTGATATATCAATAAGAATAAAATGAAGGCATGAGATGCACATGTCATATAATAAAGCATTAATAGAAATTTGATACTTTAGTTCTCTAATCCTCTAATCCTGTATTAAACCATACATCAGGGAGAAATAATAGTTATAGGAGTGATATCAATGAATGTATGAACATTGCCACTTTTCCAAACGCGAATGTAAATGTAATTGATAAATATTCTGCATATGTTGTTTAACTTGACCGCAGACTTAACCGGCAAATTACGTCTAATTCCCTTGCTGCTGCCGGACTGAAATTTATTGAATTTCTTTATATCCACGAATAGTATTTTACTGATGAAAAAGAAAAACATAACAGTTATTTATCTCTCCTTTAGTCATGATCCTAGGATATATGCAGAATCATTTCCTCTCTAGGAAATTGAGCTCAGGATTAAATATGAAGGCTAGACAATAAATGTTTGAGAAGAAAAATAAACAACAAGACAGCTGCAAGAAAAATCAGATAAGATCAAACTC
>JBKPPX010000396.1:0-2925 GCA_046733815.1 Thermoproteota archaeon
TTTAATCCATGTTTCGATCACATCTAGAGCCGATTCAATATTGTATTCATTTCTTAGAAGCAGTACAAAATCTTTGGTTTCATTCTTCGCTATATATTCTGCAATGGAAGATATCTCTTTCTCTGGAAGCCTATTTATGAGGTTACTTAGCAATCCTCTCCTTACAGTAACAAATCCAGCTTTTGCTGCATTAGAATGCCAATCAATATGTCTTCTTATGATATGACTTACTAATGTATTGACACTGATATCTTTTTGCTCTGCTTCATGATGCAGTTTATTTAAAATAGTGCTATCTAATCTAAAGGTGATACTTTCACTTTGATGTTGCTGCTGCTTTACATCCTTCTTTTCCCTAATATTTGTAACCATAAACCCAAATGTGATATATCCAACAAAATAAATAATTATTCACTGTTATTTTGCTACTGTATCGTCACCTTAGAAACAGATGTATCAATAGTTGGTAGAACAACAACAAAAAATAACAGCAAAAAATTATTTGCTTAGTTCGGAGTAAATCTCTACATATAGCATATCCGAGATATCGAAAAAAAAGTACCTAGGATGTATAAAAATTGGGTGACAGCTAAATAGGGATTGATTCCTATTAACAAGACCTTTATTTTCGTATAATATCAGATTGTCTTCGTCAACGGCAGTTGAACCACATTGAAAGTTTTAAAAAAGATAATGGTAGCAATTGATAACCCAGAATATTCATTGAGAGCAGTAATAATCCATATACACGCTGGCCATTACCCGCTGATTACCCGAAGGTAAATGTATAGAATTGAAATCCTTTGCCTTTAACATCAATTACAATATTATGAACAGCATAGTTGTTATGTATAGCTAAATTATATAGTCTTTGTCCGTCAATTCTGAAACTACCATCAGGTGATAGATCCTCTCCTAGCGATTTGTTAGGTATCTTTGCTGTTGATGCTGCAGCTGCTCCTCCCGCTCCCTCATCATTAAAAACAGCTCCTCCACCCTTTCCTCCTGCTATTATATTTACAGATTTTGCATAATATGTCAAAACAATGCGCCCAGTATCACTTTGTAATTGCATATTATCAGGGTTGTTTTTCCAATTACCTTGAAGATATGCTATATGAGGTTTGAAATTTGTATTAGATGGAATTGAGTATGAAATTGTCTGATCTGGTTTGAAGCCTTCAGGATTTCCGATCGGGGCTCTCGCTTTATCATACCCTATGTATATTTCTGGTGTTGTGCTCTGTCTTAAATCTACATATTGCAGACTTCCTGGTTTAATTACTGTAGTAGGTTTTGTATTGAAGCTTATCTCTTTTGCACCCATTAGAGCAGCATGTTCTGCTAGCAGCGACTGAATTGCTTTTTCTGTTTGATCATAACCTCCTTCACCTATGTGGTCATATCTTATATGTCCTTGAGTATCAATCAAGTAAAACCTAGGCCAATACTGGTTTCCATAAGCATCCCAAGTTCCATGGTCACTATCCAGTATTACAGGATAACTTATCCCAAATCTTTGGACAGCAGCCTTCACATTGGTATAATTTTTTTCAAACGTAAATTCAGGTGAATGAACACCAACTACAACTAAACCATTATTAGAATATTTTTGATTCCAATCGTGAATGTACGGCATAGGACGAATCGAGTTAATGCACGTATATGTCCAAATGTATACTAACACTACTTTTCCTTTAAGAGACGAAAGCGTTATCGGATTATTATTAGGTGTATTGATGTAACCACTTATTTGAGCAAATTCAGGTGCCTTTTTGAATTGTGACTCATTAACTTGCTGGAATTGAGTCTTATTGATTTTCATAGTTACGGTATGATTTTCTATCGTTGTAGCTGCTATTGCAGGATTAGTTATCCCAGATCTTTGGACAGCAGCCTTCACATTGGTATAATTTTTTTCAAACGTAATTTCAGGTGAATGAACACCAACTCCTTCTTCTTTATTTGTCATTTTCGCAGTGAACTTTTGTTCCCCTTGTGCAAATGATGAACTTACTAAATTACCACTTGCACTTACAATCATTGTGACAAGCGCCAACGATGCTATAAATATTCCCAATAGACGGAGCACCTTTCTAATATACATATTATCTTACAATAGTTTCTCTATATATAATACTATTAAAAATTATATCTTTAAAGGGAGACGTCATCAATTAATGCAATACAAACACCAGACATCGGCAATAATTTTACCAAAGAGGAAGTAAGAAAGATAGTTGAAGCTCTCATAACGAATCAGCCACCAGTTGTAACTGTACCAGGACGCAACATAGTCATTATGCTGAAAGATGTAATGTGATAATACAATTGCAGAATTATGGGCTAGTTCTCACTTAATAGATGTAGTAGAATTGCCACTAAAGAAATTGTTAAGTAGTTTTACTACGACATCCGGCTGCTCTTCTGCAATAAAATGTCCTGAATTTGGAACTGTGATCCCTGTTACATTTTGAGCTAATAACTTCATCCCATATATGACAGTAGGCATAGTGATGTTACCTCCGAATGTTGGAATATACCCTCCTCCTAGCGCCAGTACAGGCATTGTAAGCTTAGTCTTTGAATAATTCTGATTTTGAATCGCATCCTGAGGAATAGCCCGATAGTGCTCAAATCCCGCACGCATCCCACCTGGAGCAGAATAATGGCTAACATATTCGTTAATATCTGCCTGCGTTATCGCAGCTGGATTAAACGCAAGATTGTGAAAGAACCATGATAGATAGCTCATCTCTTTACCCTGCACAAGGGCTTCTGGTACGTCCGGTGTTTGATGGAATATGACCCACCATAATGGCATTCTACCAGCAGGTGCGAAACCAGGAATTGTTAATTCCATTACTGCTAACTTCTTTACTTCCGTAGGATGTGCAGCTGCATATGAATAGGCTACCTGTGTTC
>JBKPPX010000397.1:0-5760 GCA_046733815.1 Thermoproteota archaeon
CTTCATTAACTGCTCCTTTGACAACTTTTTCTACATCATTTTGTTGTCCACGTTCCTTTGTTATATCTTGTATTGGTGGTACAACCTTTTTCTCTGCTGCTTTAGCCCCAGAACTTAATACTTCTTTAATCTCAGTAACTATGTCTTTAGCAACTTTTCAACAGTTGCATATTCTTATCAAAATAATTTGAGTATGCTACCTTTATCTCCTTTTAGAGACTTCGATATAATCTCGCCATCTTTATCCTTCTTGAAAATACCATTATTCAATTGACTCACTTGGCGACTCTCGGCTTTGCCTCTTTTTTACTTTCTATTTCTTTTCGTTCTGCAATGTATCAGCGATTTTATCCAAATCTTCTGTAGTTAGTATTATAATTCAAATACCTTCTAAAAGTTAATATATATCACAGAAAGATTATCTTTCGTCTTATTATCATAATAATTGAATCTTAAATACCTATAAAATACTGTTATCAGCTAATAAAATCTTTTATAAGTATATTATAGGCTTTTTATTCATTTTTCAAGATAATAGGATATTCTTACAATAAACAGCAGCATATTTGTTAGAGATCGAATCATATATAATAATGATCTAAATATTCTTTTAATAATTCATTTCTTTATGATGGTTCTTACTATTTTATATTCTCCATTATATGGGCAGTTTGTAACTTATAACCCGAGTCTACTTTGCATAGAACAATTTTCTGTAATGGTTATAGGATATATACCTGCACATAAACTTACAATGACATCACATGAAGGACCCACAATATTATGGAATATGCTCAAGGGAAAGAAGGTCAAAAGCAATGACGGAAAGGATGTCGGCGAAATTAAAGAAATATCTTTGAATTTCTTACGATTAGAAAAGGGTACAATAAGTAAGGACAAATTTTGGATTCCAAAATATATTGCTGACGCTTTTGATGGTAAGACATTATGGCTTTTAGTGAGCGAAGAAGAACTCCTTGGTAAATATTTCTATGGAAGTGAACCACCAGCAGATCAGTATTCAAAAGACTTTGAAGCGTTTAAGACAACATCCTATGGACAAAAGATAACATTTCTTCCAGACTTGGATCAAAATGTGAGAGTGATAGAGGAAAAAACTGCAGGGGTTGAGACTAAAACTCAGAAAGAAACTGAATATAAAAATATTCGAGATGAGGAATAAAAATGTTTAAAATTTCTTAACAGTAAAAGGATAAAAACTACTATTGTTTATAGAATAATATTTAAACACAGCACACAATCTGTTCTCCTCTTAATTCCATTGTTAGATCTACCATCACATTTAGTAACAAATTTTTCATAATCTTAATACTTTTCACTACCTACCAGAGAAATTTTTTTATTGTCAAGATTAATAATTGATTAGTGAAAAATTATCTCTTCTATGGACCACCAACAAATTACTTCTCGGATAACATTATGGTTATCTTTTGCTTCACTGGTTCTACTGTATAGTGTTATGCTAATAGGAGTATACATTAGTGCTTCTAACTTGGGTTTATTTTGTACCGAATGGCCACTGTGTCCTAATGGATTTAATCTCCCACCTCCAAAATATTTCTTTGAACACTATCATAGAATTTTGGTCGTCATTACAGGGATTTTCATTTATACTACTTCCGCATATGCTATTAAAAATGCTAGAAAGACACGAAAATATGCCGTTGCATCGAGCGTTATTATTTCATTGCAAATTTTATTAGGTATACTAGTGGTCAATACAAAATTACAACCTTTGATTGTGGCAATACATTTATCAACTGGAGTTCTGCTATTTGCTATGACACTAATGACTTTTCTGTCAGCTTATAAGATGACAGGGAAAAAATCTGCAATATAAGAACTACAAATACCCTTACTTTATATGAATTCAAAAATTGCAAATTAATGGTACTAACAATAATATCTAAATATGGCTGTAGTTAAAGTCTATATACGCACATTTTAGAGATGTTGGTCTAACCATATACATAGACGAAAGAGATAAATTGAAAGTAAAGTCTTTTGTATCAATGAATATACAACAATCTGTGAACAACGCAATTTTATCTGGAATTGCGTTTTTAGCCTTGCTTGCACCATTTTTACTTGATATCAGCAGCCAATTTATACAGCAAGCAGTAGGGCAACATACTGCTACAACAAATGCAACCACCACAGTAATTAATCAAACTGATAGGACTTTAATGCCATTTGTGATTAATATTACCCGTAATGCAAATGCAACAGGTACTGCAGCTGACTATATCGTAAATGTAACAACCTCTGGTATGACTAGTACACCTGCAATGTCAGGCAATGAAACTGGACTTGAGATAACACCTCTTCTTGTAGACGTACTTCGTAATACTAATGCAACAAGCATAGCAGCGGAATACATAGTAAATGTAACAACCGGGGGTAATTATACAACTCCACAATAAAAATATTCATCATCCTTACTTTTTTCCTAAAACAAAATTATGATAGTTAGAAATAAAATATTATTCTTGTATTCTATATTTATCAAATCTACAAAAGAACAAAGAAACACTAAACGTGAAGATATTGTTTCGCATTAGACATCATCTGTTTTTGAACTATTAGCAATTCACCAGGTAAAAGAAAGATAGATGATCTTACTGCAGAATTGCGTCCAATGTACTCCACATCGATCTAATTTGAAGTAATGCCAAAACTCCCAATGATACCACATTAGATAAATTTAAAATATGTATTTTCATATTAATTTTCAAAAGTTGTTCATTAGTCATTTCAAGAATACTCATGATTTAAGTAATAAATATAAATATACATACATACTTAATCATAAATATGATTTAGGTGTTCGTTTATATAAATCAATAACGATATAGGAACGCTGCTGTACTATCGACAACTCCACAAAAATTGGCCGAGATTGTAACAATTTTATTTGCCTTCCACCTGTATAAACACATGAGTTTGTATATCCAATACAAAAAAAAGATACAATTCAAGCGACTTTAGCATCTATGTTATATGTTTAACATACATACTTCCGAATTAGCATACATTGTATGCCATATCACTATATAATTATATAATCAATAAACTACAGCCAGTGTCGAATTTTTAGAAAATTATCAATAGGCTCTTTTTTAAGCAATTTTATTAAAGCCAGAGCCTGGGGAACTGATAACATTGGTTTCTTGAAATGATTGTCAATAGATATTCTTGGACAGGCAACTTGTACAAATGCATCGATTCCTTTGAAAATTTGTATACGATCTTCGGTAATATCTGTCAATGCAATTAACTGCACCTTCTTTCGTAACTGTTCAAAAGATTTCTTCAATTCAAGTGCCTTTATATGGGCAAACTGTCCCTCTTTTAATCCTATTATAATTCCTATTGTATCTGCATCCAATGCTTTATAGATCGATAAAATGGCTTTCTTTTGTAGTTGTTTAGCAATTCCAGTAACATCAGAATAGTCTTCAAAGTATGGATCTAGCATATAGGTAGGTTTTCCGGTTGATATTGCAACACTCACTGAATGAAATGTGCTTTGACCTAGGAAAATATAAGCGTCGACTTGGTTTTGAATGTTATAAGCTGGATAGAATTCGCAGCCAAAAACCTGTGCATCATTTAGCTGTCCTTTTCCTCTACCTATAATTACCTGATAACCAAATTCTTCAAAGACCTCTCTAACACGTGTGATTTGATTAAGGTGTTGGCTATCAGTTACTAAAGATATTGAATTGTAATTTCTATTTTTAAGTTCTAATGCGCATTTTCTTGCTACCCTATCGAAAATGATATCATCAAATGCATTAATCATTACGACTTTTTCATCAAATATTTCCATAGATATAGTATGACCTATATTGAATAAAATTTCAGCTCCTAACATACTTGCTGCATGAGTATTAAGATCGCATGAACCCCAACATGTATCGCCAATAACATAGGCAGGAATACCAAATTTTTCGGTAATATTACTTGCACTATTTTGAATTTTCGGTATAAGAGCTTCTGGCCCATTGAGTGCTACAGAATGAGGCTTTCGTTCATCTATTATTTTGAATATTCTTTTTTCATCTATTATCATCATATATAGTTAACCACCTTAATAGTAGATGATTTCCAGATTGTCGATATTATCATTATTTCATGTACGATATAATAAATGCAATCTATTTCTCTTGTAGATAGTACTTTTTTATCTATTTGCATTGATATGTATCTCCTATAATCAGAAAATATAATTAAATTTAAATTATACGAAATTATTGAAATTTAATTGCATGTTTTATCTATAGCCATAATTGTTAAGTTTATGGTTCTTTGTATAGTTACTTTTTATAAAATATTATTTTGTGCGAATACATTTTTAGATCAGTGAAAAAAGATTAAGTCATCAATTCTCCAGTATGATAATTATGCTAAATACAAAGCAATATTATTAATAAAATATATTGTTAGTAAGGGGTCAGTAGCCAGGTTCATATACAATATTTTTAATACATCATAAGTACAGATCAATTCTTAATATCGATAGAATAAGTATTGCTAAGAATTGCTGGCACCTTATTAGCACCACCATTCTTGAATTGAACGGTTATTTTTTCACTATTTGTATCAACCACGATTTGGAACCTATTAGAACCTTTGACAGTTTGAAAGACATGTTCAAACCTAATGGGAACAGAATTATTTCTCAAGGACTCGGGAATCTGTGGTTCAAAACTGATCTTGTTCTCAATCATATTCATTTTCATTCCCAACATCATTTCACGCAGGGCATAAATATACATCCCAACAGACCAAGCCTGAAGTATACAAGAATTAAATGGTTCAGGTCTATCACCTCTATATGTTTCCGCAAACATGCCGTTTTCAGCCAAGATCCGTTCTGCCATTGATTCTATATAATATAAAGCCTGTTCTCTTCTTCCGAATTTAATTTCACTTATAGCAGCCCATCCTGTAACTAAAGGCCAAACAGCACCATCATGATAAAGGCTCGGATGATACTTGGGATCTGATGCGCTTAACGTTCTGACACCCCAAGCAGTGGTAATATCATCTTTTTCAATCCTTGTGAGAACATATTCAGCTTTGGCTCTATCTCGAACGGCATCCGTCATCAAAAGTATTAGTGCATTGGGTCGTATACTAGGATCCTTTGATCCATCCCTTCTTATGGTATCATGATAAAATTTGGTATTGGTATTCCAATATTCTATATCGATTTTATTCCGTAGTTCTTCGGCTGACTTTTGCCATTTTTCCCTATTATAATTATCTCCTACAATCTTAGCTAGATTACTTCCTATTTTCAAACTTTCGTAAAACAGAGCTTGAATATCATTTGCACTTTTCCTTCTATCAATATGATCCATCCATGTAGAATCTTGTATAGGTAATTTTTCAGCAATTCCTGTAAATCCATGCTCAATCAATCCATCACCATCAGAATCTTTCAAAAATCCCCAATTTACAAGGTCAGTAAGGGATTTCCATCGCTTTTCCAGATAGCTAATATCACCTGTAGACAACACATATTCATGTATCGCCCATGGGAAAAGAAAAGTAGAATCAGCCGACCCATAAGTTGTATTATGTAGAAAAGCCTGCCCACTAATTATCATAGGTAACTCACCTTTCTTTGCTATTGATGAGGTTTTTTTAGCTTGGTAGCGCATAAAATTTTCAATTATTGAATATACAAAGTAGTAATCCTCCATAGACAAATAACCTCTTAGCGACCAA
>JBKPPX010000398.1:0-2611 GCA_046733815.1 Thermoproteota archaeon
GCTATATCAGGAACATGCTCGGTCTGCGGTACCAAGATGTTCAAGATAGGTGGCGGAAGCGGAAAAGCCAAAGCAAAGAAGGCCGCCGCAAAGGCAGGGCCAAAGAAGCGCAAGAAAGCTAAGAGGTAAAGCCCAAGCCATGATCCCGGCGTTTGATTAACACGATTCACGCCCAAACCACATCAACAATTGACAAAGTAAGGTTAGAAGAACTTAAGTCATAATTGAATAAAGAATAAGAATTCTTTAGAATTTCAGCTCTACTGCACATCGCAATTCTCATCTGCCTGTTATTTCTTTCAATGCTATGTGACATAGGAACCACTGTAATCAGCGGGTTCGGTGGAATCCAAGACAGTTTTGACGGGAGTCACTAGATTAAGAAAACACATTCAATATGCATTAAAATTATCCCTTGTTTGCAAGGTGTGTTGAGGAAGGATAAGTACTTCAGATATCTGTGTAAACATTATATATGTTCCCTCCCGTATTGTTGTTAACGTAACTCCATATCTCGGGACTAATTTCAAGACGTTGGAACCCTGATCTTTGGTTGTCATCTAAATGATCATAGACTAGCTGGCCAATGACTATGTGATTAGGATTAGCAAGAGCAGTCATTTTTACTGTAATATTCATAGTATAACTCAAAAGATCATAGACTGGTTTCTTTATAACAAGATGTTCTTTTTTGTTCTTGGTGATATCCATGTTAGTTTTATCCCTTCTACGAATGTTGGGATGAATGTCCCAACCGCTTTGTATTATTGCATTTACACCAATGTCTATTCCTATCCTTAGATTCATTTCAGGATAGTCGTATTGATCAAGAAGAATTGGATTTATAGCGTCACGCGCTATCCGTAGCATGCATTTTGCACAGTTCACTGCATTAATGCATGCTGCTTTGGCTTCAGATTTATGTCCTGGAAGAACAAAAAATGCAAGAACTGCATCTCCTACATACTTTAGAATATATCCCCCAAATGCCTTAACTATGATAGATATTTCCTGATTGAAAGCTTGAATCATCATTGTGAGCCTATCTATAGGAAGCGTCATAGATAGCCTCGTGGATCCGACAAGATCAACATTCAAAATGACAAGAGTGGTCTTATATCTAGCAAATTTCTCCAACACGTTTTGGGTTTCGGCAACAGAGATAACAAACTCTGGTTCTCCTTCTAGTGTTTTCCAAACTCTGGTCTGGGATTTTGTCATTATAGAATTTAGATCAACTTGACGATTAGGGGAAGACGATTTTAAGGAAGATGGATGCAGCGCTTGTTTAATAAATTCGCCTTTTCGTCCTTCCATTAGACATGCTTCATGAATTATTTTATCGACTTTCTCTTGACTGATTCCAGTCTGTGATGATATGACATTTGTTGTAATCCCAGATTTATGTAATTTCAATATGGTTTGTCGTCGATAACTACTGATATCAGCACTAGAGTCTCGACTTCCTTCATCATTGTGACTATCGAGATTCGTTTTATTAGATTCATGCTTTGTGTTTGTCCGCGCCATGTTGGCAGAATATGGTCGCTGTGCAATTATAATTTTATGGACTATGTTAATACAAATCTAATTTTGGATTTGAAGATTAAAGAGGACGGGGCAAAAGTAGCAGAGGATTGCACATTAAAGGTAAAGACGAGCGTCTATAACCTTCAACTGCCCTGAGATATTCATAGGAGTAGAAGCCAATTCTGCGTAGCCTAATAAGTTCACCTGATGAGTCGGCTGAAACTTCGTGTTCTCCACACACCTCAGCGCCCAAGTGAGGCTAGCAACTTCATGAATATTCGTGTCGCAGACATCTGGGCATCTTACTATGAATGGCAAAGTAGAGGAGATGAACTCATTACAGAGCCAAGGGACCACGGTCTTGAGATTCGCTCTTATATGCGTGGCTCGATGGGTGTATCATCGAGGTCGGACAAACAACCGGTGGTCTGAAAGATATCAAGATTGGATAAAGGCAGAGGGACTGATTAACCTACCATTTTCTTAGATAATAGAAACAACAAGGACTTCTGGGGTTCATTCATCATCTACTATTAGCATTCTTCTTTTCTTTTTCACTGATTCAGGATCCGTTCCAAAGAACTTTCTTCTTCTACTGACAGTTGTTTAATTGTGAAGTGTAAGCCTCTTCCCTTAGTATCAGTATTATTTTCATCCACATTTTATGTCACATGCATCGGCTAATTAATTATTCATTACATCCTTATTTTTTCTCTGGCTGATTGTTCGTTTGTCGGCTCTATCAAATAATTCCTCTCATTTGCTTAGAATTACAGTGATGGGTGTTATTGGATAAATGTGATTTATCATCATCCTTCTGGGCGATGCTGAGCCATAGTCTCTCTTCACATCCTTTTATTTTCCTTTTATTTCCTTTTATTTTCCTTAATTCTGACACTACTCATTTTTGCATAATCATCGGTCAAATCATAATATTATCAACATAACACCATTCCCATGTCTCACCTGGCTCAAAAGACCTTATAATAGGATGCTTAGTCGATTTGAAATGTTTTGTTGCATGCTTATTAGGAGATGAGTCACAACAACCTACATGACCACATGATAAACAAAGCCGTAA
>JBKPPX010000399.1:0-2212 GCA_046733815.1 Thermoproteota archaeon
CTAATACTCCTATTTTTAAGCCTATTTTAGAACGTATTAATCTAAAAGCATTAGCGCCATCATACTTTAACATCAACTATGTATATTGAAGCATATATTTCAACATTAAGACATTAAGCTTGCATTATGACGTCATTTTGCAACGAATAATGCTCTGTCATGATAATGGAGTGTTTACAACATTATCTATAATCGTAAGACTAGGTTTTGAAGCACCTGATCAACTATAGAGTGAAGAAGATAAATAAATAACTAAATAAACTTCTTTCACCGTTTTCTGTTAATTTAGCATATCAAATACATTCATCATCATCATTTACTGCACTATTTACAAAAGGCACTATTGATAATCCAGCGACAAGTAACATTGCGCCAAGAACTGTTGCTATTATTATCCTTACTGTCGCCATTGTCCAAACACCCTCCTACTATCTATACTCAAATGTTCCTGACTAGGGCTATCTTTCCTCATATACGTCTAGCGGTCTTCTAATGCCATGTGAGACTTTACAAAGTTATATTAGTTTACCTACAGCACTAGCCGACAGTTAACACAATAGAAGTGTGGGGCCAATATCTTAAGAGAATCCATATCAGTGAAAGTCAGGTTAATATTATTATTAATTTTTCACTTTTACATTCTGACATTATCTTGTATTCAAAGTAGTCGTCGTCCCAAATAATAGGCTCTTTGAATACATATATATCAAATAAATGAAGAGGTCTCTTTGAAATAGCTTCTTGCTACTTTTGATTTTTTGGTATTCTTAAAACACAACAATCTTTTTACATGAGCTTCAATTATTATGCAGATAATATTATTTGACTACATCAACAGGAAAACGTATTTTAATCTTAGGATCAGGCTTTGGAGGATTGACTGCGGCTAATCTGTTGCGAAGAAATCTTTCCCCAGAACATCAAATTGTAGTTGTAGATAAAAAGGAATTTTTTATGATGGGGCTTGTAAATTTATGGATTCTAAGTGGAATTAGGAGATTGGAAGACTCTCAGGTTGCTTTGAACAAACTAGAAAATAAACAAATAACTTTTTTGAATGACGAAGTAACAACAATAGATGTCTTTCAAAAAAGCATTAGAACCAGATCAAATAATAAATTAGAATACGACTATTTAATAATAGCATTAGGTGCAGAACTTGCACCAAAAGAAATTAGCGGATTTGTAGTCAATGGAGGATTTAATCTATATGATGCTGAGCAAATTCCAAAACTAAGAGAAAAAATACTTGCATTAAAAAGTGGACGTATAGCAATCTGTATAACAAATATTCCTTATAAATGTCCGCCAGCTCCCTATGAAGCATCTTTACTTATCAACGACATTTTAGTTAAAAATGGAACGAGAGATTCTATTGATATTGATCTCTATACACCTACTCCAATTGCATTACCTGTTGCTGGGCCAAAATTAAGTCAAGATATTGTCAACTTGCTTAATGATAACCATATTAACTTTCATCCGCTGCATAAAATAAAAGAAGTACTAGACAAAGAAATAATAGAATTTGAAAATGGAAATAAAATAAACTATGATTTGCTAATAGGAATTCCACCGCATAAAGTTCCTGCAGTTATAAAAAGTTCTGGCTTGATAAAAGAGGGACAAGATTGGATTGATGTTGACAAATTTAGTCTTAAATCAAAATATGAAAATGTTTTTGCAATAGGAGACGTAACAGAAATTAGGGTTGACCCAGTGGCCATTATTCCTAAAGCTGGAATTTTTGCAGAAGGGCAAGCAAAGTCAGTTAGCTACCAAATTATTGATGATATTACAAATCAATCACATAATGTAAAATTTGATGGCAGAGGTTTTTGTTTTATGGAAATAGGAAGTAAAAAAGCAGGTTATTTGACTGCTGACTTTTATGATATAACAGGTCCAATTACAAGGCTTGAACCACCTTCAGAAGAATCATATAGAAAGAAACTTGATTTTGAAAAAACTAGGATAATGGAGTGGCTATTATAATTATTCTTTAATATCTAATTTCACGATAATAATAGTTAAGATCTCATGAAAAGAAAGGACAAAAAAGGTATGATAGAGGAATATATCTATTGATTGACTATCTGAAGAGATCCTTTCATTAGATCAGGATGATATTCACAATGGTATCCGAGCATATTATTACTACCACCACCACCGCTGCTACTTGTCATATTTGGTTTGAAAGTTAGTTGACCTG
>JBKPPX010000400.1:0-5751 GCA_046733815.1 Thermoproteota archaeon
CAACCCACTCTTTTGCAAATTCTCCAGACTGAATATCTTTAAGGACATTTATCATTTTGATTTTTGAATCGTTGTCAACTATCTTCGGTCCCCTAGTCAATCCACCATATCTGGCAGTCTCACTAACACGGTTATACATTCCTGTAATGCCATACTTATGAATTAGATCAACAATTAATTTTAATTCGTGAAGACACTCAAAATAAGCTACTTCTGGTTGATATCCTGCCTCAACTAAGGTTTCAAATGCATGTAAGACTAATGAGGAAGCACCACCACATAGGTCAACCTGTTCTCCAAACCAGTCTGTCTCAACTTCTTCTTTAAAAGTTGTTTGAATTACTCCTGGTCTTGTGCTACCAATGCCTTTAGCCATAGCCAATACTCTATTCCATGCCTTCTTGGTATAATCCTGAAATACAGCTACTAATGATGGCGTACCAAAACCCTCACAGTATAACTCGCGAACCCTTTGCCCTGGTCCTTTAGGAGCCACCATAATGACGTCAATATTCTTTGGAGCTTCTATCCACTTCCAGTGAATAGCAGCTCCATGAGAAAAGCTTAGTGCCTTATTTTCTCTAATATATGGAGCTATCTCTCTTCTGTATATATCGGCTTGTTCCATATCTGGGATTAAAATGTGAACAATGTCAGCCCTATCCGTGGCCTTGCCAATCTCCATTACTGTATGACCATCGTTCAGAGCCAATTTCCATGAATTGCCATACTTTCTTAGACCAACTATTAGATTTAGACCAGACTCTTTCATATTATTGGCTTGTGCTCGACCCTGAATACCATATCCTATTACTGCAATAGTTTCATCCTTAATTGAATCAAGACTAACTTCATCATCAAGCCATGTCTTAGCAGGCATAAGCATGAGTGAGAAATTGGTATATATATGCGCTATTATGTCACAAGTAGATCCAAATATATATACGCACCAGAATCGAGGCTTTTTATAATGCCGTTACCATCCTAAATAGGCCTTCAGTAAATAGATTTTCTGTATTTGTTTATTTGGAGTCTTATTTAATCTCGAGTAACCAACCAACCATAAATTGTATACTAGATAGAGATCCTTGTAGCGCATTTCAGACATTCTATAACGACCGTTTCCTGAAAATGTTCTAAAACCTTGAATTTTTTCGAGCCACAGTTAGGACAAAGAGGACAAGATCTATTTCGCTTGCCAAAATTTACCATCTTTGCGGATAGTTATAAGAATGCAATAGCATCTTAATCCTTGCCACTCCTCCTATTTCTTCAATTATTTCAGCAACTCCGTTAGGAACTAACTTTTTCCAATTGTCCTTTTCCGATATTGTTTTCCGTATATAAGTTCCATTGTAGTACTTTTTTAATATGAATTCAGGCTTCTTAATTTTAACATCTTCTCCAACAAGGGCCCTAACAAATTCATTTCCAGAAAATAAAATATCAAAAGGGGGAACCATTGATCTCAATTGCGCAAGCCATCTTGCATTATTTTCATCATTGATAATCGGTACAATATAACACTTTGTAAGGTCTATCCGTGCTTCTGATAGCGCCTTGTGTATCATTAACATTCTCTCGCCAGCAGTAAATGGATCCTGAAAGATATAGTTATATTGTGCGCTTCCTATAGCAATTATTAGTTCATCGCAATCTTCCAATATCTGTTTTACTAGGGAAAGATGACCTTTATGAAAAGGTTGAAAACGTCCCACCATTATTCCACGTATTGGTTTCTCATTCATCTCTTTTTCCTAATTTTGCTTTTTGTTCTTCAATCTCGGAGAGTTCAATTTTACGAAAAAGAACTTTAATAGTTCCAAGGGTATGGCCTGCAGGAATTTGCAATTCTGATAGAGATTGCCATCGTTGGTTATGGACAGTTCCTGACATACCTAATTGCGACCAAATCTTTTCGCTAGAAAACGGGATAAAGGGCTCGAGCATAATAGCAATAGATCTGACAGCGTTCACGGCGATATACATAGTCGTCGGAGCCTGACTAATATTAGACCATGGTTTTTTTTTCTGTAAATATTGATTAAAATGAGTGGTAAATCTCAGGATACGCTTCAATGCTTTATCACACTCATTGTGAGATAATAGAGAACCCACCTCAGCAGGTATGATCTTAATCTCCTCTATACCAGAGAGATCTTCTGTATCATAACTGGTTGGCTGTGGAACTTTACCATTAAATTTTTTCTGAGTAAATGTTAATGCGCGATTAACAAAATTCCCTATATTTGCTATAAGTTCATTGTTTATTTTTTCAAAGAATGAGGTCCAATCGAAATTTATATCAGATTGCGAGTAAGGTGTTATTGATGCTATATAGAATCGCAAATAGTCTGGGTTAAATGCAGATATAAACTCTCTTAAACCAATATACCAACTTCTACTCTTAGAAATTTTTTGATTGTGAAGCATCAAATGTCCTCGGGTAGGAAGATAATCAGGTAGTTTGTACTCCTCATCTAACCCCATACGCATCGCAGGTAAAAATAGATAATGATGATAAATTATATCTTTACCTATAAAGTGATAGATTTCTGAGCTATTCCAAAACTCTTTGCCATTTCTCCCCGATTTTTGAAAAAATGTTAAGAAAGTAGAAATGTAACAAAGATGGTTATCGAACCATCCATAGAATACTTTTCCTTTTGCTTCAGATAAAGGTATAGAAACACCCCATGATAAATCTCTGGTTATATCCCAATCTTTAAGTCCTTCATCAATCCAATTGATTACATAGTTAGCTACATCACGTTGAAGATTCTCATTGTTTTTCAACCATAGTTTGAGCTGTTTGGAGAAGTTTGAAAGTTTGAAGAAGTAGTGCGTGCTACTCTTTTTTATTGGTGATCTTCCGCATATACCACATACCGGATCCAAGATTTGAGATGGAACACGACCGCATTTTTCGCACAGATCAGAATATTGATTTTCTGCTCCGCAATTAGGACATTTTCCCATGACATATCTATCTGGCAAAAATTTATTGTCAAATTGACAATAGAACTGAATGACTTCCTCTTTGTAAATGTGACCATTATCATTAAGTTTCTTGAATACATACTGAACAAAATCTATATTTTCTTTTGAACTGGTTTTAGAAAAAAAATCAAAGGAAATTCCTAGGGAATTAAAATCGGCATAATCTCGCTTATTCCAAGCATCCACATATTCAGAAGCCGTCTTATTTTCTTTTTCAGCTTTGATTAGCACTGGTGTTCCAAAATCATCAGAGGCACAAACATGATATATTTCTCTTCCATCAAGTCTCGAATATCTTGCAAAAATATCTGCCGGCAAGTACGTAGATGCAATATGGCCGAGATGAATTTCGCCATTAGCATAAGGAAGAGCACTGGTAACTATAGCACTTGTAATCTTATGATATGGTTTCTGCTGCACTAGAAATTGGTCAGAATCTGACCGATTTTAAGTTATCCTTCTGCTAGAATAACCACAACCATGTAAAATTATTTGTATATTTTGACTGCTGTTACGGATCATCTCTAAATACATGTAAGAAGTTAAGTCTAAAGTAATTATAAAGAGTTTAGGGTACCTGTTGAGGTACCCAATATTTAATTTCTAACGATACTCGCAGGAATACAGGCTGCAGCTATGAATGGCAATTAATTCATGACAACTAAGAGATCTCTTGCATTATAGGATCTTACAATAAAAGCCTGTACTGCTCTATCCATATACAATATGATTTCAAAATGAATGATAGTTAGTTCTCGTGATTTTCCCGTTACTTTTTTTATATCTTATGCGTTGTATCCTCAATTGTCTTACAAAATAGCAGATATTCGACTAGCGCAGAATGGAAAATTATCATACAGATGGGCTCGGGATCATATGTCAATACTTGATAAGATCAAAATTAAAAATGTAAAGAAAAAGCCTCTTGCAGGATATAGAATAGGTTTTTGCCTTCATATTACAAAGGAATCCTCTGTTTTAGTGATGACGGCAAAACAACTGGGTGCAGATATTGCATTGTGCTCGGCAAATCCCTTATCTGCACAGGACGATATTGCGGCATTTCTGTCCTCTGAAGGAATAAACACCTTCGCCTGGAGAGGCGAAACAAAAAGAGAGTATGATGAATGCATTGGTTCTGTCCTGAAGTTTCAACCTAACATTATAACTGATGATGGCTCTGATTTACATATTGCTGCTAATAAAGCCAAAGTGAAAATTTTTGGAGGTTCTGAGGAAACAACTTCTGGTGTAAAGAGATTGAAAGCATTAGAGAGAAGAAGAAAATTAATGTATCCTGTAATAGCAGTCAACGATGCTTATACAAAACATATGTTTGATAATAGGTATGGAACAGGTCAAAGCACGTTAGACGGTATTATAAGGACCACATCACTTTTCATACCAGGAAAGCAAATTGTAGTATGTGGCTATGGTTGGGTGGGTAAAGGAGTTGCCGCAAGAGCAAGAGGCATGGGGGCGATCGTTACTATAACAGAGATTGATCCCATAAAAGCAATTGAAGCAAATATGGACGGTTTCAACGTAAAGCGATTATATGATATTGTTTCTATTGGTGATATATTTATAACTTGTACCGGTCAGACAAATATTATTCGTAAGGAACATATTAAAAAGATGAAGAGCGGCGCTATCCTAACCAATGCAGGTCATTTTGATAGAGAAATTGATATAAAATACCTCTATTCTCAAGATAAATCTCCTGTGGCTGTTAGAAGCCACATCGATCGCTTCAATATTCTTGGTAAGAAAATATATCTTGTATCTAAAGGAAGAGTAGTCAATCTAGTTGGTGCTGAAGGACATCCGCCAGAAGTAATGGCATTATCTTTTGCAAATCAATTATTGTCAATTATCTATGTTTCAAAAAATTACCATAAGATGCAGAATAAGGTTTATCCTGTTCCAAGTGATATTGATCTAAGTGTTGCCAAATATGCACTGACTGCAATGAATATAGAAATTGATACAATGACAAAGACACAAAGACTTTACCTCGATGAATGGAAGTAGCCAAATCTTACTTGATATGAATGTCATACTATTACAACTCTGCTTATTCCTCAGCAAGGTCTTCCAATGATAGAAAGTATGAGTTTAGTAGACTTTATTCCCTATCTATACATAATTTTGTTACACATACGGTTTAATTGTTATAATATCACTTAGTTTATCAATACATCAAATTAGAAAAATAGAATAATATTTCAGATTTCCTCGAATAATCTTCGAATATTATGATATATAGATATAGATTTATCAATCAATGACCGAATATTTATTGTTATCACCCGTGCTAAGAAAATTTTTTTCAAACTTGTGTCAGATTATTTCAGAAAGCAAAAGATGTTATGATAGCTTAATTCTATTGTTAGAATGATAATGATTGAAGTATATGATGCGATCAAGGTTGTCAATATAGTCGCCGAAAATTTGATGGGTGTTGCTATGAATAAATCAAATTTTGAAAGACTGCCGGATAGATATTGGGGTTATTTTGCAAGGGGACATGATAGTAAGGGTAAATTCGGTGTTATAATTACATATTCAGAGGATTCAGATGACATTGTCCAATTGATAGAAATGTACCAACAATGGGCCATAAAGAATAAGACAAAAAAGTAGCTATAGTATAAATAGAAAGAATATTTCTTTTTAGTAGAGTGTTGTAAGTATCTATATACACACATATATATACAATATACAATTTCTTCGAATACGGTTCAGAGC
>JBKPPX010000401.1:0-2948 GCA_046733815.1 Thermoproteota archaeon
ACCAAAACTCTTAAAGCATTTACAGAAACTGAAGCTGCCAAGATATTTGAAGGACTTCCTTAATAATCCATTTTTTATTTTTGACATTCCAAGTGTAAGACACCTTTTTTATTCTTATATTGAAATGTCTTAAAGTATTCAGGACTAGTTCAGGATTGAACTAGCTTTTGCAGATCTTTGAATGTAAATACTGCTGCTTATGCAATAGAAGATAATAATCCACCAAATATCAATGCGACTAATAACCTGTATAAAACTCATAATATGATTCTTGGAATTATCGTTAAGAATTTAAATTATATGCCTTCTTTTAGAATTTTATTGCATCTTTCACAAAACTTATCATCCTTGAAATCTGTATCCTGTAATGAATTGCTAAAATGCATTACGCATTTACTAATTTGACAATGTCTTAATCCAAATGCATGTCCGAGCTCATGTACAGCTTCTTTGATTACTCTTTGTTCAAATAGATTGTTTTTTTTATCAGATTTGCGAACATAAAGTTCTTCTCTTAATCTAGGAAGATAAATTGCTGATACTCTTCCTCCTAAATGTGCTTGTCCAAATACAAAATTTAGTTCATCTGAGTATGCATCAAAATCACATATAGCAAGTACTTTTGTGGTGCTGTCTGGTTTACTAGATTCTAGTAACCAATCAAGCAAGCTATCTGATATCCATTGTTTTCTAGCTTTATCAAACAAATGTGTTGGAGGCATTGTTGTTGTTGATAATGATGATTGCAAAGAAGAGGAAGATTGCAAGCTACTATCACTATTGATAGATGCTTTGTCTCCAAATACCTCTGATAAATGCTGTATTAAAGGGGAAACTATTGTAGTTGTATAATACTCAAATTCAGAAGAGTACCATCCTATAGGTTGTAATACGATCTGCATTTATAATCAAGCTACACAGCATGGTTTTCAAATATATATTAAGCAATTTAGAATAGAATGATAGAAGCAGAAATATTTTATAGATCTTGATCTATGATAATAATATTTAACATAGAGCTGCAAGCAATATTAAAATCTGCAGGATGGTCCATCCTTTCTTTTCTTCCAAAACTAAAAGCAAGCGATTGATAAAATATCCATTTACTTAAAGAAATTTAATTATTTCTTCTTGTCATTGTCGAATCATCTCGCTATTTATGGTTTGGTATATCGATTGCCTTCACGAACTGATTCAAACTTTCAAACTCTCTAGATCTATGTAGACAAATCTGCCATCGAAAAGCAAAAGTATTTCTTTGGTTGTCCTGGAAATGAATCATCTTTCTGCCTCAACGACTAGCGTAAGACATCTTCTTAACCTAATTGCTGCGAGGTGTGAATTTTGGTTATTGCAGCCGTTGCTTTTGCAGAAATAATTCGGTCAAGCGAATTACTTCGGGACCTTGCTCATTCAACACAAAATGCCCGGCATCGAGAATATGGACCTCCGCTCCCGGCACATCCTTGTGATACGCTTCAGCGCCGGCAATCGTAAACGAGGGATCATATCGTCCCCAGATAACTAGCATGGGAGGTTGATGATCACGAAGCCATTTTTGCCAAACCGGATAAGCCTTCAGATTGTTTTGATAGTCAAAAAACAAGTCGGTTTGAATATCTGCCTGGCCCGGCTGATTTATAAAATAGAACTCATCTGTCCACGTATCGGGATCAATTCGTTCGGGATGCGGAGACGTGCCCAAGTGTCTGTTGCGGGTTGTTTCCAATGAGAGGAAACTCTTGCGGAATGCAACCTCGTGTGAAGCACGATCTTGCCAAAAGGCGCGTCGCGCAGCCCAGAGTGGCGACAAACCCTCTTCATGAGAAACTGCATTTTGAATGATGATAGCTTCGACTTTTTCCGGTTCGGCAACGGCCATGCGCATTCCCACCGGACCGCCGTAGTCGTGGAGGTAAAGTGTATAGTTATCTAGCTTCAATGCGTCGGCAAATTCCTGAGTCACCCGTGCAAGATTATCGAAGGGATAGCTAAATTCTTTCCCGCTTGGCCAAGAGCTGTGCCCAAAGCCCGGAAAGTCCGGAACGATGAGACGATATTTGGTGCTCAAAGAGGATTCCAACATCGGCTGATACATTCTGGAAGACGTTGGAACGCCATGGAGCAAAAGGATGACACGGCCGTCTTTAGGCCCTGCTTCTCGGTAAAAGATTTTCAGATTGTCAACTTGGATTGAGTTGTACGACACACGGTCTTGGCCGAAGGCGTCCATAGTTTTCATGTGACAACTTCCTAAACGAATTTTGTGTTAAAAATCTCTTCGGTTTCATGAACCAACGAGGAAAATAACTCGGCGGCCCCAAGATCCGCGTAAAGGAGGGGTCAGTCCAATTGCTCACAGTATTTGTGCTATTTGGCGCTTGATTAAGGCAACGGCTCGATCTCGAATACGGTGTCAACAATCATAGGCGCACCAACGGGCAAGCTTTGTACTCCATATACCAACCGAACGTGGCCGGCCTTTGGCCCAAAGATCTGAGTAAACAAGTTTGACGCTCCATCCGCCACGGACGCGTGTTCGGCAAATTGCTCTGTCGTTACCATCAGCACCGTCAACTTGATCAGCTTTTTCAGCCGATCCAGGTCGCCGAGATGTTCGTTGGAGGAGTATCTTTAGTGCTATTATCCATATATTATAGCATTAAAAATCGTGAAAATAAGATTTAAAAGTTGTTCTACAGATCTCTCTTAATTAAAACGTTATATGATATCCTTGGAATATCCTTAAAATATGAAAATTAAGTATATGTATGTAGAGAGAGCATGAATTAGAATGGTGTTAGTGAGTTTTAATTCAAATAGAATGGAGATTTACATATCAATTTCTTCACTAAAAGAAGAAGATAAAGAAGTTCAAATCAAAGAGGAGGAAGAAGAAAAAAGTGTTAACCTCGGCAAGGCACAATTATTAATGGACATTTCACATA
>JBKPPX010000402.1:0-4945 GCA_046733815.1 Thermoproteota archaeon
GATCTTTATTGTTTTTGCAGAGATTTAATATGAGTAACAATTACAGCTACACATTCAAAGAAATACTATTCATAATAAGTGTCAAAAAGTTAAAAAAAGATGTAATGCTACCTTAATAGGTTATAGCAGAAGAAAAGCAACTTATAAAAGTTGATATATATATTCATTCTTTTATGAAGATTTAGTTAAACCTTCTAATAATATTGAAGAATGTATCTCTTTGAGCAGGATTTCTTTTAATTTCTTTTATTAAATTAACTAATTCTTGAATTGAAGTTCCTGTGGTTTTGCCTGCAGCTTTAAATATTTCCTCTGAAAATGCGGTTCCCACCATATCATTACCACCGTATGACAACGCAACTTGTGCCAGTTTCTTTCCTAATGCCACCCAATATACTGAGATATTGTCAAGTACATTTGCTAACAAAAGTCTTGATACTGCAATAACTCTCAAATCATAAGTTGAAGGACTCTCTTTGGTGATTATCTCTTTTTGTTCTAACTCTGTATTGTCTAGGCTAAACTTTAAGGGAATAAAGGTGGTAAATCCCTTTGTTTTTTTATGCAGTTCTCTAATCTTCAAAATATGATCCACAACATGCTCTGGTTTTTCTATATGTCCAAAGAGCATTGTGCAATTGCTCCTTAATCCCACATTGTGTGCCTGACTAGCAGTTTCAAGCCATTCTTCGCCAGAGCATTTTCCTCTGACAATTATGTCTCTGGTTTCCGGATGAAATATTTCAGCCCCGCCGCCTGGTAGCGCATCTAATCCAGCACTCTTCAATCTCAGCAAGACTTCTTTAACTGAATTGTGTGTAAGTCTAGATATAAAGAAAATTTCAGCAGGAGTTAACGCTTTAATTGTCACATTAGGAAACTCTGTCTTTATCTCCCTGATCATATTTTCGTAATAATCGAGACCCATCTTTGGATGAAAACCTCCAACAATATGAATTTCAGTTGCTCCCATTTGTTTTATAGCAATGCCTGCTCTTGCTACAATCTGTTTGGTATTTAAGGTATAAGCATCGGATTCATCGCCTTTCCTGTAAAATGCACACAATGGACAACTTGCGGCACAAACATTAGTATAATTTAGATAATAAGAAGTGACGAAGCTAACAGTATCGCCCTTAAGGCGCTTACGAATCCTATCAGCTACAGATCCTAACAAAAATAGGTTCTCATCATTCATAAGCTGAATACCATCTCCATATGATAATTCTTCACCGGCAAGTGCTTTTTCTAAAGCAGGAGTCCCCCCTGAAATATGTGTTAACAAATTAAATGTTCTATCATTTGAAGTTAATATAAAACATTTGATAATAACTATGGAATGCTTGTAAGGAATAAATAGAGCATTCATAGTCAAAAAAATTACGGTAATATTGCAAAATAGCCTTGCGGTGCAAGAATTAATTAGCAAATCTGATGTTGGAGATATCTTAGATCGTGCCCTAACTGGTGAACGCCTCGGGTTCAAGGAATGCTTAAGACTCATCAAATCTGATGCTGTGCATTCAATAGGAATTGTTGGTAACATATTGCGTCAGAGACTATATGGTAACACTGTTACGTTTGTAAACAATATTATATTAAACTATACAAATGTTTGTGTTACCTATTGCAAATTCTGCGCATTCTATCGTCCGCCTGGACATAGTGAAGCCTATACGGTTTCGCTAGAAGAAATAGTTCGACGTGTTGTGGTTTCTAGAGAGATGTTTGGTATTACCCAAATATTAATTCAAGGAGGACATAATCCGAACTTGAAGATTGAGTATTATGAGGAAGTTTTTAAAGCAATAAAGGCAAAATGCCCAGATATAGGGATACATGGACTTTCTGCATCTGAAATTGATATGATTGCAAAAGTTGAGAGGAGTAGCACGAAGGAAGTTCTTGGTAGGTTAAAAGAAGCAGGACTGGACTCTCTTCCTGGTGCGGGAGCTGAAATTCTTAATGATGAAGTAAAAGCAGAGATAAGCCCTCTGAAGATAAAGAGCCAAGAATGGCTTCGGATAATGGAACAAGCTCATGAACTTGGTCTAAAATCTTCAGCTACAATGATGTATGGCACGGTTGAAACTGCAGAACAGAGAGCAGAGCATATTATAAAAATTGCGCAATTACAGGAAAAAACAAGAGGATTTATGGCATTTATTCCCTGGAGCTTTGAGCCAAACAAAACACAGATACAATCGGAAGGACTGATAAGATATCCTTCAGGAGGATTAGATCTACTGAAAATGATTGCTGTTTCTAGAATAATATATTACGGTTTAATAGACCATCTACAGTCATCATGGTTAACAAATGGAATAGGTATGGCCCAATTAGCGTTAAATTATGGTGCTGACGATTTTGGTGGCACTCTTATTGGCGAAGAGGTAGTAAGTGCAACAGGTGCTAGGTCGACTGAGCTTACTGCACAAAAAATTATAGATGCAGTCAAGCAGATTGGTTTTAGAATTGCAGAAAGAAATAACTTCTATCAGACTGTAAAATATTATTAAAGTTATTCAAAATGGTTAAAAGATATTTTCCGAAGCTCCACACATAGTCTAATCAAGGCCAAAAGACCTGATTTAGATTTGAAGTATTCAAGATCATAAGGGTTTCTATGTCAATGAATAATCTATTATTTGTCAAATCTAATTAGAAATACGTTTAAATGTCTATTTTATATAGTTTCTATCCTATGCCAGTAGGAATTGATGACCTGGCTATCTATGTCCCGAAACTTTATGTCGACTATAAGGATTTTGCCCAAGCAAGGGGAATTGAGCCCCAAAAGTTAGAGTATGGTATCGGAATAAAAAAGATGGCTTTAGTTGATACTAATCAAGATCCAGCCAGTATGGCTGCTAATGCGTGTTTGAAATTAATGCAAAGAAACCATTTGCATCCACATGATATAGGGAGAATGTATGTAGCAACTGAATCTGCTCTTGATGAATCCAAGGCAATGAATTCTTTTGTCATAGGAATGTTAGAACAGGTATATGGAGAAAGTTCCTTCGAACATGCAGGTGGAATTGAATGTAAATTTGCATGTGTAAGTGGATCTTATGCACTATATGATAACGCGAATTGGATCAGAGCAGAGGAGAATAATGGCAAAGCTGCTGTTGTTATAGTAAGTGATATTGCCAAATATGATATCGGTTCAACAGGTGAATATACACAAGGAGCCGGTGCTGTTGCCATGCTGATTAAGGAGAATCCTAGATTGCTATCTTTTGACCAAAAAGTTGCCTCTACTATTATCAAGAATGAATATGATTTTTACAGACCTTTTGGAAAAGAGACTCCTCTTGTTAATGGAAACTATTCCAATCTATTGTATTTGATTCAAGTAAAGAAAGCATTCGATAGTTATAAAGAAAAGGCTATTAGAACAGGATTGATTGAACTTCGGAATGGTGAATCTATTACAGATCACATTGACTTCTTTAGTGTACATCTTCCTTATAGAAGAATGGGCGAAAAGGCATTAGCCTATTTGTTAAGGCATGAGTGGCGACATCTCCCACGCTGGAAGCATGTTATAAAAGAGGTAGGAATAGAAGAACCAAATCAACCAGATTCAAGGGGTACGATTGAATCAATTCTTGCCGACAAGGAATTTATGAAAGCTGATGAAGAATTTAGGCGTCTATTTATGCAAACTTCCTTTTATAACGAAGTTTTCGAAAAGAAATTGGCAAGTTCGCTTGAAGCATCTTCTATTATAGGAAATCTATACACTGCATCCATGTACATGGGATTTAGAAGTTTACTTGAATTTGAATACAAAAAAGGCATCGACCTTGAAAATAAGAGAGTAGGCTTTGGTTCTTATGGCAGTGGTAGCAGTGCTATGGTATTTAGTGGGATAATACAACCAGAGTATAAAGAGATTGTAAAAAGAATGAATCTTGAAGAGGAAATTGGGCCACGAACAAAGTTATCCATGGAAGAATATAAGAGACTTCATGATAATGAAAGGAAATTTGATGATTTTCTTTTAAATGCTCACCAAGAATTCGTATTGGTAAAGATAGGTGGCAGCACTGCTGACAAAGCTGGATTTAGAGAATACAACTATGTCATTTAACTATTCTGAAATCCAATGATTTACTCCTTAGAAACTCAATTAAACGTTCTGCATGCTTTTCGTTTTCCATTTCAAGGCTAAGATAAACACCAGCAGTTCCGGCTGAGATATTAGAACTTAATCTATCATGAACTACTTCAACAATATTAACGCTCAATTCGGCAATGCCATCCACTACTGTCTTCAATGCTCCTGGCTTATCCGGTAACTGTACAAAAATTTTGAGCATTCTGCCCATCTGCATAAGACCTTTTGCAACCACCTGACCAAGTAAATACATATCAACATTGCCACCTGAGAGTAATGACACCACATTCGCATTCTTATTGGAATGGCCATTTGAAAGCAAATATGCTAGACTTGCAGCCCCAGCAGGTTCTATGACTACTTTAGCTCTCTCCATAAGTAAAAACATGGTCTTTAATATTGAAGAATCATCGACTAATTTTACATCGTCTATATATTTATTAGCTATTTCATATGTCAATTTGCCAGGAGACTTTACAGATATACCATCAGCAATAGTATATCCTGCTTTTATATTTTGCAAAGAACCTCTTGCAAGTGATTCTTTCATTGCAGGAAAAGCCTTAGATTCTACGCCAATAATTTTCACATCAGGTTTTTTAGCCTTTATTGCAATAGCAATTCCTGCCGCTAGTCCTCCTCCTCCTATTGGCAAATATATTTGGTCAAGTTCTGGCAGGTCTTCTAATATCTCTAGACCAATTGTTCCTTGACCTGATATTACTTGTGAATCGTCAAAAGCGTGAATTATTGTGCTACCTTCATTCTTGGCAATTTCTTGAGCTTCAATCCAACATTCATCATAATCTAATCCGC
>JBKPPX010000403.1:0-2299 GCA_046733815.1 Thermoproteota archaeon
TTCTGGGCGTCTTTTTCAAAGGTCTTCCACCATTTCTGCCATCCTCTTGCTACATTATCCCAGCTTTGACGTTGTTGTCGACTTTTTATATTCTTCATCTTTAGAGTCACGTGAGGATGAAGAAGAAGATGAAGATGAAGATGAAGATGAAGATGAAGAAGACATATATTGTTTAATCCTAATATTATGAATTATTAAAGCTGATAATATCTCTATAGGTTACCAGTGATAAAATACCCTATGCTAGAATATAGAAGATAAATCATTAACAGATAATAATAATAGACAAAGATCAATCATAGTTACTTAAAGGAATTAACGTGAAAGAAATTGGATAGCGGAATTGACTCAATTCTGTCCTGCATTCCGCCGCATAGCAGTCAGATCTGTCTTGCATTACTTAAATGTTAGCGCAGACTATACCGTTTAGCCTTTAATTGTCTCATCATATAGTCAACTTCTGCGGCTGTTACCTTGTCTATTGTAGTAGGACTCTTTGAATATGTTTCATTGCATTAATAGGTTGAAAATCGCTTCACTATTATAAAAGGCACTGGCTTCTGAAACTACTGTGCTACTTTTGACATGTCTGCTTCATTACTGCTTTTTCCACATCTAATTAAATTACGACACTTTTGAATTGATTTCATATACTCATATACTGTATGCAGTTTAGAGGGAACAACAACAATACATTCTTCCTTTTCTTGTTTTATAAGGTATATTATGTAAAAGTACTATAAGGTGCAGTAGTAATCAGTTATGACCACTGATAATACTAGTAGTAATGGTAGCAGACACAGTAGTAATAGCAGTCGCATAGCAGATGAACATGATGAAAAGAAGGTAAAGGAGTTAAACAGAGAGATAATGACAATCTTTGGACTATACAAGGCATCATTTGGCCATGCTTCTGCTTCATTGCTAAGTGTACTATCATACTTAACAGACAATTATATGAAACAACATCCAGAAAGTAAAAAGATATTGTCAGAGTATTTTCAAAAGGAGTTTGATAAGTTTTTGAATATGCTTAACCAGTAACTTTAGCAATCAGATATTCCGCATATAGAAAATATATTACATGAACAGTTTCTTTATGATATAGAAAACTGAAACAGTAAGGGGTCATTATATCTCCACAAAGACGAGGGTTAATTTGTACTTTTGAACATCGTATTGGTAGATAGATCAAACAATACAAAATATAAAATAATAAAAATATGATTTTTATACTGAGTCTCGCCATACAGAAAGGCATCTTTTCTTGTTATAGTGTCTATTAATTTTGACTGAAACTTATTTTTCTCATCTGTAGCATTAATTAACATTAACCAAATACTTTTGCAGATTCAACAGCTTAAGTAAATTTAGACGGAAAGGTTTCAAACCTAAATAAGCAATAGCGATTATACTATTATTTAGGATGTATTCGTTTAGCAACCAATGAAGATAACAAATTATCAGGAATGAAAGGTCTTAATTTAACTGCTATTTTTTCTTTGCTAGATCCGATGATATACTTTTGCTTTGGATTTGGCGATGATATAGAATTGCAGATAACATCTGCAACTACGCTTGGTTTCAAGCCAGCGTACTTTCCTTTTGTAAAATATTTATTGTAAGCTCCAATGAATCTTGAGCGCTCAGCAGTATTATTATTATTTTTATTATTTATAAGATCATCTCTTCTTGTCTTCAGAACATCATAGATATCCGTTTCAATAACTCCTGGATTTATAGTTATGATTTTGATGTTTTTATTCCATACCTCTATTCTAAGAGCATCAGATACTGCTTCCAATGCATATTTTGTTGCAGAATATGCTCCAATCAAAGGAAGTGATATCAATCCAGCAAGCGAGCTTACATTTACAATTCTTCCTCCTCCTCCTTCTTCTTTATTCCTTCCTGTCATCATTATGGGTAATACCTTCTTTGTAAATCCTACAAGACCAAAGAAATTTGTTTCAAACTGGTCTCTTAGGTTATTCATGCTTATATCTTCAATTGCTCCAGGTTCTACGTAGCCTGCATTATTTACAAGACCATAGACTGTATTTTCACTAGCTCTTGAGAGTATATTGCCAAGAATGTCGTTAAATGTTTCTGGTTTTGTAATATCAAACTCTATTGGAATATAAAGATCTTCTTTTTTATTCTCTTTAGATATCGATTCAGAAGAAAAAAGAGAAACCAGCTTGTCATACCTTCTCGCCAATCCGAAGACCTGATAGCCTGATTCTATTAATTTTATAACAGTAGCTTTACCAATACCACTTGAAGCTCCAGTTACAAT
>JBKPPX010000404.1:0-7983 GCA_046733815.1 Thermoproteota archaeon
CACTCATTTAGAAATCAATATAAATATAAAAATAAAGATTAAACGAGTGAGACATCTGCTTTAGCTTTGTAACAAACCATCCAGCACCAACAGCAACTGATCGACACACATTTAACAAAATATCTTAAGAAGAATGGTAGAGCCATCTCGTTTAGCATAATCAAAAATGCAGGATATAATTTTGGATATCGATATCCATAAAATTCAATATCTTAGGGTTAATGAAAAAAAGTTTGTAAATATACAAGAAAATCAACTTTTACTGCTTTGCGATGACTTTTGTCTCAGATAATGTTCTTATTAATCATTTTTTATTTTTTTATTGTTATTAACTATAGCCGTTATATATTCACTCTAAACTGGCCGCAGTCTCATAATTATCAGTTTGTTTAATTAGACGTTTTCAATTGTCAATTCATATTGTCGCTCTATGGCTTTTAGAAGAACTGAGCCATTAATCATGCCCTTAGACTTCAATGAGGCGGTAATTGACAGACCGCCAGCTCCTACGCCTTCTTTGATAAATCCTTTTGCAAATGCTTGTAAACCAGCATATTCTGACTCGTTCATATGAAGATCTATTACATAAACAGGCACCTCTGGAGATATTGTTTTCATGAGTTCAAGCAAATTAGCAGACGGATCATCTGCCACATATGAGGTCGTACCGATAGATACATTATCAAGAGGACGTTTAAGTGCTTTTAGAACAGCAATCACTGCAGACATCTGTGTTCCCCCAGCAAGCATAACCCTTCCACCTGAGGTAATCCCGCCGTCACATATCCCCGCCACAGTCGGAATCATTGGATCGCCAAAATACGAAATGGCAACTAAAGGATCATTTTTTAATGAATCAAAATTAATGTTTATCTTTTGCATACATTCAGCGATGATTCTGTTTTTGAGATCATGAGGATTTTTTGGCATACTGCTACTGACTTTGAATTTTGCATCAATACCAAGAGCAGTCAAAACGCCTAAGGCAGTAGTGGTACCACCTGGAATACTTTCTCCTATTACTATCAAGTCATTAGTTTTTGCAAGTTGTCTTCCAAGAATAATGCCATAATCATAGGCCTTTCTAACTTCACAGATATCAACCGCATCACCATATGTGATATTTTTGCCAGGTTTTAAACCAAATGAGATAAATGGAATAGAAGGTTTGATAAATGATCCCGCATCAACTACAAATAATGGAATATCGGCCAGCTGCAGAGCTGTCCTTGATATTACAGCAGGAGTAGGCTTTCCATCAGGTGTCACCGGAATCTTGTTCATAGATTTACAATAGCCATAATAGAGATATTCAGAATCTGCTGATGAAGTGTATTTAATAAGATCCATATTTGCGCCTGCAACAGTGATTCCAGGAATGTTACTTGTTTCAGTATGGGAGATAACACAAATAAAAATTGGATTATAAACACCAGAGTTTTGGATATCAAAATAAGTTTGGTTTAAACAAGAAATATTAAGATATTCACTTTGATTCATAATCAATCATCACTTGCCATAAACGCTAGAAAATCTTTTTTCGATCGAGGTTGTAAGACATAATTTGTCTTCTTCTGTGTGTAGATGGTAGACGTTGGAGTTGGTCCATAGTCATGACCAGGATAAACAATTAAAGATTCATCAAGTCTTGCAACTTTAACAAGTAAACTATCATACATTTCGGCCGGATCGCTTCCGGGAAGATCGGTTCTACCGCAATTTCCTATAAATAAAGTATCACCAGTAAATACTATTTCCTCATTAGCAATAAGGCATATACTGTCTTTGGAGTGCCCTGGGGTATGTAATACTCTTATCTGTATTTTTCCTAGTTTAATAGTCTCTCCATCATCTACTGGGACTTGTTTCTCAAGCGGAGAACATTTATGCTGAATTATTTTAGCACCTGTCGCTGCAGCTAGTTGTTCGTTTCCTAAAACATGATCAAAATGGCTGTGCGTATTGATAATATATTCGACTTTCCAAGAGTTTTTCTTTAATGTATAGAATATTTTTTCCAAATTCCATGATGGATCAATTATAGCTGCTTTACCTGTCTCCTCATCGACAAGAATATAGGTAAAATTGGCCATCTGCCCTACCAGCAACTGCATGACTTTCATATAGATGCTATATTACTCCTCGCTCTGCTTCGGGTGGTATGCCTATGCATTCTAAACGAACGATTCCTGTATATTTTTTGTTCCTTAGCAATCCTTTTTTCATTCTATGAAAAGTCACCGTAGCATCAGCTTTCACACATTTTTCATGTACTGCTCCTGTGTTTGGATCTAGTCCGGAAGGAACGTCAACAGACACAATATAAGCTCTTGATGAGTTAATAAGATCAACAGCATGATCAATAGGATAGCGAATTTCTCCTTTTATTCCTGTTCCAAAGATCCCGTCGATAATTATGTCAGCTTTAATGATTTTTGTTTTAATTTCTTCAGATAGCTCTTTACCAAGAATGATTTTTATCGAATCCATTTTTTCAAGTATTTTCCAGTTAATATTAGCCTCTTCACTCCGTATAGAAGATGGAAGTCCAAATAGTATTACAGTTATATCCGCTGCAGCATAATAGCATGTTAAATGTCTCGAGGCGACAAATCCATCACCACCATTATTCCCTGTTCCGCATAGAGCAACTATTTTCCTCTCTTTTAATCTATTTTTGAATTTGCCAACTATAAAATCAGCTATTCCATGTCCAGCGTTCTCCATCATATAAACCCGGCGCATTCCAATTAGATTGTGACTATTGTCCTCAATCCTGTACATTTGATCTGATGTAATAGAGTTCATCCATTTGCTCGCTCAAGTTAGATGAGAATAACGCGACATAAAAGTTCTCCTTCTACCAGTTTTCAATAGGGATTTGCTACGAAGCAAGTTCTTTAACTCACTTCCTATTACTTTTTGAAAAGGCATAGTATAATTAGGTAGATTTAATTTTATGCATTGGTTGTCCCGAATAAAGAACGTTTTACCTTGGTATGTACATTTTATCATCGTCATATCAGTTATCTTATCTAGCTTATCTGCAATTTTGTAATATTCTACCAGTTTTCGTTGTTCGTAAACAATCTGCCCTTTTCTTTTAAATCTTTTTTTCCTCATGAACTTAAATGCAAGAATAGCATGTCTTGATTTGTAAAAGCTGAACATGTCCCGGATTTGTAAGCATCTGTTTATTTGATCAGAAGGAACATATAAGGCATCCCCTGTTCCCGATTTTGCTTCTATTGATAACAATATAGCTTCTATATTGTTAACAGCAATGATATCTGGTAATCCTATACTTGAACCACCTAGTCGTCGTGCATTCCACAACTCCGTATTTAATCTCTGAACGAGAGTGTGTTCATAACTATAACCTCTGCTTCGACGAATATTCCTCAATCAAAGCATTCTCTCAGCATAGATGTTTAAATTTTTTGCATATATATAATATTGAATCGCTATACAATAGACAAATTTTGATCATTTTTATCATAGAGCTTTTTTTATTTAGGGATTAGCCACGTCTTATATTGTAGTAATCTAATAGCACCTTAACGGCAAAGTCTTTATTTAATTCCTTGTAAATGTGGATATGTCATTTACGAATGTCCATAGCTCACTCGAAGAAATTAATCGAGAGCTTCGAAATATCGAAGAACGAAGAGAGATCTTAATCAAAAATACACGTGATATGGTCATGCTCTGTAGTAAATCGATCATCGCTTTGCACAATAATGAAATAGATAACGCATGTATTAAAATATCTCAGGCTAAGATAATGTTAGATAAATTTAAAGAGTACGCAAAGACGGATCTGCAGAAATACATTGCTGTTGCAGAACAAGAATTCGTAGAGGCATATGTTCTCAAGTCCATTGTTGAAGAATCATCATTACCAGGTAAAACAGAACTAAATGTATCGGGTTCGTCATATCTCACAGGTTTGTTAGACTGCATTGGTGAAGTAAAACGAATGGTATATGACAGAATGAGAGCAGGAAAAGCTGAGAATGCTACAAAATTATTTGCTATAATGCAAGATCTGTACAGCATAGTTTACCCTTTTGCAGTTTATGACAATTTAATACCGGGCCTGAGGAGAAAATTGGATGTATCAAAGATGCTCATAGAAGACATCAGAGCAGTAATTACTGAAGAAACGAGGCGAGCAATAATAATAAAAGCTGTTAACAATTTACAAAAGGAATTTTTTAAATAAGTTTATTGTTGTCTATTAATTGCTTTCTGCATTTTTAGTTGCTGACTAACAGCTTTCAAAAGAACTTAATATTCAGCGTATCTATATATACTGCTATTTGTGAATTGAACTCATGTCATGAAAGTTCAAAGGTTCCTACAATTGTATTAATCTATTTGAACTTGACAAAAGCTTCTTTGAGGTGGCGCTCTAGAATCTGTTGCCAATCTGGGAATCCCTCAGGATTTGAGGGATAGTTATGATAATGCTCTACCAATTTTTCATTCATACTAGCAGTAAATTTAAGACCATCTGCCAACCTTCTATTCATTGCTCCTCGTATAATCATACCTAATTTATCCACATTCGTAAACTGAGGATGTTCGCCATTTGTGATTTTATCAATATCCATTTTAGATAGGAAATGCTTCATGCCGTAATCAATCTGTTCATTTGTCAACCCTTGTAACATTCGACGGAATACTTCAAGTCCAGCAGTCTTATAACCATAGTCGTTAACATAATTCTTATTATATTTCCATAAACCGTTCTCTGTGACATCTTCAGCTTCGATCGCCTCTACTGCATCTTTTCCAGCAATTGTAGCAGCTATAATAGCAGGACCTATTCCACCTGCATCTAGTGGTTTTGGCATCCACGCTGCATCTCCTACAAGCATATATCCATTTGCAACCATGCAGTCATTCTGTCTTCTTACTGAAACCTGCCAGGTCCCCCAGCCATTGCCTTCATCCATTTCTGAGTCAGCAATTTTTGGGTTAGCAATTACAGGATTAACTTCTACATATTCATCTATTAGTTTTTTAAGATCTATATGTATTCCCATCTGCTTGTTACGTCTTTCGAATGCTTTTTGCTGTACGCCAAGACCGATGTTAGCTTTATCCTTTCCTTTCGGGAAGACCCAGCCGTACCCCCCTGGCGCTAGTTTTTGATCTAAATGGATTATGCAGTAATCAGGATCGAAGAATGTATTGTCCTGATCTGCAACGTCGAAATTATAGATATAGCGACCGGTGGCTTCCAGGTCATCCCTGTCGATTTTGCGTTGAATATATGACTTAATCGCTAAACTATTCCTTAGAACAGAAGTAACTCCCGTACAATCGACAACAATTTTTGCTGTCTTTTTGAATAAAGACCTGTTAAACGTGTCGTCACCTTCGACTCCTATCACACTATTATTATCCATGATTAAGGAACGCAATGTGATTTGATCTTTGATCTCTATGCCTGCTTTAACCGCATCATTCATCTGCTTCTGAGGTAAAAGCTTTCTGTTGAGAATGTAACCTTCTCCATCAAAAGAAATAGCGGTTTGATGATCTGGAGAATAGGCAATTACTCCCTTTACAGGATGTTCAATTTCTGGATATTTCCATTCAATTCCAATTCGACTTGACATATATTCTACGGTATTTTTACCTACGGCATCGCCGCATATCCACCCTGACAAAGTTTTCTTTCCTAGGCTAGATAAATTATTTCTATCTATGATAAGGATTCGAAGTGATTGCTTCGAATAATGAGCTGCAGAGGATGCAACTATCATGCCTGCCAGGCCTCCACCTGCAACAATAATATCGTAATCCCGTTCAATTAATGACGACATTTATTGACAGAGGCAGAAATGTATCAACTCTATTTAAAGCTAAGTTATAGACTAGTAATTAAGTTAATTGAAATTCTCTACTGAATAGGTTCTGGCTCATTTTCTAACCTTGGCAATACAAGCTGAGTTAATTAGAGATCCTCCGATACCGCGTGGTAATTTGTAATTTTTTTATAGCATAAATGACTCTTATTGCTGATCTATATCTGCTACTTAACATTAATGAATATTATCAATAATTCATAGTTAATCATACTGATAACATACTTTGCAATTAGGACCCATCCATTATGGTTGAGAATTCATTGACAGTAATTTTTTAAAGTATCATTATTTCTCTACCTTATTTGTAGGATTTGTTTATTTTAGTCGACATGACCAGAAAATGTAGATGCAGCAAGCATAACCTTGGAATATATTACGTTTAATTGGTTATAGACATATGCAATCAAATGGAAGACACAGAAGTACTGAAGACACTAGTACTGAAGACCTAGGATCGTTTAAAAAAATCACAGGAAAGGAATTAACATCTTTGGAAGAAATTAGTGCTCGGCTCACAACGCTCGTCGAAATGCTTGACGAAAAAGGTATAATGAGTAAAAAAGAGTACCTTAGGACTTGCTCTATGCGTCTACATGAAATTTCTAAAGCTACCTCATTCGAACAGTTAGATGAAGAAATATGATCTCAGCGTTTTTAAAATAATCATTCTGCAATATTCCTTTTTGCCTTCTAAGATTCATACTTCGTCAGCCGCTCCACCTTCATCGTATAGTATATACAAAGCAATCCAGTTATCAGATTCCATCGTATAGTATACAGAGATAATACAAGGTATCTGAGGCGCCGGGAGAGGGATTTGAACCCTCGGGACCTTTATAGGTCACAAGCTTACTAAAGCAATTCCAGGCTTGCGCCCTTCCAGACTAGGCGACCCCGGCAGTGTAATTTCCTAACCGAATCTGTATATAAACCATTCAAACTTACATTAAACATCACCAAGAGATCCATTATGTAGCTATTTGAAAGAAGCCAAATTATTATCGGTCATCATACATAATAGTTTCAAGCAATTTACCAGACCACAAATCATACTTTTTTATTCCTAAATGTCCAGTTTTCACTTTGTGGTCTTCGATATCTGAAAAAAAAAGAAATCTCACTCGACAGACGTTGCAAATCCATACTGTCTTCAAGTCATCTTGATGCATATCAATGGAATATTCAATTCATACGATTTAAGTAATAGGTAAGCAGATCATATTAGTTTTGTTTACAATTATATTAGGAATCTCCATGCATGCTATTGTTGGTGTAGAATGTTATATAGCAACAGATATTTTTATTTTATAGAATTATTAATAGATAAGAGTCTATAAAATTAAAGTTGTCTAGACAATAATATTTTGTCAATAAAACGAAGAAAAACTTTTTGCTTTTTTTATACGATACAATATATAGGATCGCATTACTAATAGCCATCCCACGATTATCTTTGCTTATATTAATGCAAGTTACTAATTATATTAATATAGATCGATAAGTCTTAATCTTGTTTGAATGCCTATTTAACAGATATATGTATTTCATGTGATAAGACAAACGTAAAAATAAGGTTTATGATATCAAATATTATCTTTTATGGCAAATCAAGGATTCTCAGACCAGTGTAAAAATGGAAACCACATAGAATGTGAAGAGTGCACATGCAATTGCCATATTCCGGGTACAATGGATAATCTAGCAAAGAATATTGCCAGATTAGAAAGGCAGTCTCCAGGTCTAGGCGAATCTCTCTAATGTTATATTAGCCTAAATCGGCATCTTCTTCTAGTTTATCAAGGTTTATCCTTACATTTTGACTCTTCGCTGCTATAAAATCTTGGCTACTTTTGCGCCAGACTTTTGGATAAGTACCTGGTTTCATAATTATCCTTTTTATAGAAAAAGCAAGGCCCTTAGTGCTGTTTCCGATCTCTTCTGTTGTCATTTCAGCTTCTCCTAACCCAACTACTTCTCCTTTTAATGTATATATTCCAACAAGCTCATGTAGCCTCAGATCTGCAGGTAGTGACACTACTCCAGGAACAGCCAGTTGTGCTCCATGACAAAGTGCATCAACAGCAGTATCTCTTATCATAAC
>JBKPPX010000405.1:0-2724 GCA_046733815.1 Thermoproteota archaeon
AACATCTGTCACTATTCCTATCGCCTGGGTAGTTCCTCTATCAAGAAGTTTTGTCACTACCGGCTGACTTATGTCAATAGCAACAACCTTAACTGTTGCTGGAAGCATATTACCTACAGCAATTGAGTGTAACATTGTAGACAGCATTAAGACCATTTTAGTGTCCTTAAGTACTTGTTTGTATTTTCGTTGTGCCTCAACGACATCAGTTACAACGTCAGGAATAGGTCCGTCATCTCTGATAGATCCTGCTTACACAAATGGTATATTATTGATAATACATTGATACATTATCCCTTTTTTTAAGACTTTTTTTTGAACCATTGATTTAAGGGATCCGAATTTAAAAACTTCATTAATAGCTTGCATGTGATTTCTATGGCCTCTTACTGCAAGAGTTCCATCATTGACTTGCATGCCTAGTGACGTTCCCATCAAAGAATTCTCTATATCATGAACTGCAAGAGCATTGCCGGCCAACAATCCGTGTATATAACCCATTTTAATTAATTTGGCAAGAGCTTCGGAAGAACCTGAATGAACAACAACTGGCCCGGAAACAACTACTATTTTTCCTCCCGACTCTTTAATCTTGTATATATCATTAGCAACCTTTCGAGCAATTTGCTGTGTCGGTCGCTCGCTTGAACTGCTACTGCTCATAAATTGAAAAATGTCTATGCCTTCTCGGGGACGCTCATGCGGAATTATCTTGACTCCTCGCTCTCCGACAACTATATTTTCTCCTTTTTTCACATCCCGAATCATTTTGCACTCTGCTCTCATCTTTTCCTTGTCCAATACTATACATTTATCCATCATCATATTTTCAACGTCAATCCATGAACCATTATAGAAAACTTGGGTTGCATTATTAGTAGTGCTGTAAAAGCTATCAGGCATTACCATATCTTTTACAGCTGGTTCAAGAATTGCTTGTTGAACAGATATGGGTTGTGCTCCTTCTCTATATACTGCTTCTAATAACTCATACATATGCTGCTGATTTTTGCCTCGAACTAAAAGGCGAGCATAGCTTGGATCTCCCTTTCTCTTTCCTACGCTGAATTCAAGGACTTGAAAATCACCCTTAAGATCCATGACCTTATCAAAAATATTTGTTAGTATCAGCGAATCAATAAGATGACCTTTCACTTCAATTTCTTGTTCATATTTTCCGATCAAGCGTTAAAACAAATTAATATACATCTATACATACATTAAAATATTAATCATTTTATCATAGACAATAATTGTTAAAATGGATGTCAATCATAGCAACTAAAAAGCTTCATTTGCAAAAATTTACACATAACGAACATTAAAGACACAAGACGTAACTTTTGGCAATCAAAAACTCATTATTTAAATAAATTTACTAAATTCAATTTCCTCATATTTTCTATGACTTATATATCAAAATCCATAAGTCATGCCTATATTACAACTTCGATGAATTTTAGACACTAATAAATTATACAACGTCTAGATATGCTTCATGTAACCCATTGTAATTGGCATATATTTTGGAAGTTTCAATCCAATTTATACAAGAGAATGTGAAACTATTTTATTCTGTTCTATGCTCTTAGAGAAAAGATTCTTCTCCTTTGATCATGAATGTTTGTTATATTGGAAGAGACAACTTACCAAAATATTCTTTCATATTGTGGTCTACTTTTATTTTTGCAATGATCTCGTCTTTCTTTTCCTCCGTAAACCATTGGGCAATAGATTTAGCTATACCATTTTTATCACAAAAGGCTATCATATATCCATTTGCTTCTTTTATTACGGAAAAGAGATTTTCTTCTCCAACTGGCTCCCATTTATTGTCTTTGTTATCTTTTAAGGCGAGAGCGGGCATGGCATAGCCAGTATATGATGTCAAGAGGTCTTGTGATGCTTTTACGCGTCTTTCTCCTATCTTTAAAGCTGTAAAGTACTGCATTATTTATTAATTAACGGATGATTAGATTTAAAGGATTTAGGTTCATGACATTATCTATAATTGTTCTCATCCGTTGAACATCATTTAGCACAATTTAAAAAACTATGCAGTAATTTCTTAGGATATCCTTCCTTAGCATATTGCATAGCCTGCAATATCATCTCTATCTTGTCTACTCTATGTACGAGTTGAGAGATATCTGTCTTGTTTTGCAGATATTCATTCCATATTTTTCTATAATTTTGACGAAGATTAGAAGGTATACAATACAAAATAGAGTTGATGGCCTTTTTTTCTTTTAACCTCTTATGCTTCTCTGAAATCTGACCTGGCATGTAGTCGCCTATTATAGATTCTGCTAGATCATGAAGAATTACCATTTTCATGACGCGCTGAGTGTCTAATCCAAGAATATCAGATAAAACCATGCTTATTGCACACATGGAGAACGTATGATCTGCTACAGATTCAGGATTTTGCACTTTAACTTTTGAAATCCAACCTGCCCTTTTGACATACTTAAGTTGTATGGCATATTGAAAAAATTGGGTGACATTCTTTGGTTTTCTTACCCTTTTCAAGTTGTATCTTCCTGCTAATCGGCATCATTATGCATTCTATGTATATGTTTTGAAATTCTTTTTTTAATTGGGAAAAAGGCTAAAATGGCATAGATTATTCTGTATTATTGTACAAGTAATAATATTAATAGGACAAAGTCCTTGCTTCTGACATTGAGTAATGATCGTCAAAACAAGCTCTGAATGTCGCCA